>NZ_JBHWES010000007.1:0-253762 GCF_042734105.1 Streptomyces sp. NPDC059679
GTGGGGGGGGTGTCCCCCTCCAAAAAACCCCCCGCAACTCAGGCTCCGGCATCCGTGCTGGCGGGAGAACGCCGCGGAGCGGAGCCGCACACGGGCAGGGGCTCGACACCGCGGGAGGGGGCGGGTCAGGGGAGAGCTTCCCTCGGCCACCGCCCGCCACCCGAAAAGATTCTCCTCAGGGTGTAAGAAATCGCGGTTCTCGACCACTGCCAGGTGAGAGAGCCGAGATGAGGAGACGGCGCGTGACCGACGCCCAACGCTTCCGTGACCTGTACGAGGAGTGCCATCCCCGGGTGCTCGCCTACGCCTCGAGCCTGGTGGGGCGGCAGGTCGGTGAGGACATCACCAGCGAGACCTTCACGGTCGCCTGGCGGCGGATGCGGGACATCCCCACGCCACCGCTGCCGTGGCTGCTCGGCGTGGCCCGCAATCTGACCCGCGAGCTGCGCCGCCGCGACGGCAGACAGTACGCCCTGGCCGCGGAGGAGGCCCAGCGCATCATCGCCTCCGGCCCCCACGTCGGGGATGTGGCCGCGGATGTGACCGAGCGCGAGGCGGCGCTGCAGGCGCTGGCCACGCTGTCCGACGCGGACCGCGAGGTGCTGACGCTGGTCGCCTGGCACGGGCTCGGCCCGAGACAGGCGGCACGCGTCCTCGGCTGTGCCACCGCTACGTTCTCGGTGCGGCTGCACCGGGCCAGGCGGCGGCTGGAGCGGGCCGTCAGCGTGGCGGAGGGCTCGGCCGGACTCTCGCGCGAAGTTCGTGGTTCTCGCCCGAAAGTGACAGTGAAGGAGCACTGACATGGCACGTAAGCGGCCCGATGTCATGAAGACACTGGCGGACGCCCGGCCCCTGGAGTTCGACCCGGAGCGCCTGGCCGGCTCGGCCGGTTCGGAACGCGCCCGGCACGACCTGATCACCATCCTCAACAGCGCCCCGGAGGCGCCGGAAGCCCGCCGGTCCGCAGGGTCCGCCCGGCCGTTCACCTGGCGGTGGGCGCTGCCCGTCGCCGCGACGGCGGCCGCGGCCGGGGTGCTCGTCGCCACCCTGCCCCAGGACGGCTCGGGCTCCGACGGCTCCCGCGCCACCGCCCGGCCCACCACGGCCGGCCCCCGGCACACCCCCGAGAACGGCCGCCTCGCGCTGCTGAACGTGGCCAACCGGCTGGAGAGCGAGGCGGACGAGGGCACGTACTGGCAGTCGACCACCCGGTCGGGCTGGATCGGCGTCGTCGCCGAGTCCGGGTCGACCTTCGCGGTCGTCACCTCCGAGACACAGCAGTGGTCCTTCGGGGTAAAGCCCGGTACGCAGAGCCTGTGGATCTCGGGGATCGACGCCACCACCGAGCCACGTACCGAGCGCGACACAGCGCGCTGGCGGGCCGCCGGATCGCCGAAGGACGTCACGCTCGCCGAGTCCGGCTCCCTGCCGGGTGGCAAGCTCGGTCTGCGGATCGAGTCAGGGTCCGAGAAGCGGCCGACGGTGACCCGGATCAACCAGGGTGACAAGATCGCCGCCCTCGGCGCGCGCAATGTGACGTACGCGGATCTGCGGACGCTCCCCGCCGACACCGCGAAGCTGAAGGAGCACCTGGAGGGCCTGTACGAGGAGGACCGCGGCAGCGAGATCTCCGGCCGCACCGAGTGGATGTGGCGGCAGGCGGCCAACTTGATCAGCCTCCCGGTCAAGCCCGAGGTGCGGGCCGCCGCGTACCGCGTCATCGCGGATCTGCCGGGCATCCGGTCGCTCGGCGAGGTGACCGACCCGCTGGGCCGCAAGGGGGTCGGCTTCGCGCTGCCCGCGACCGAACGGCCCGACTACGGGACCGCGCGGTCGGAGCTGATCGTGGATCCGGCGACCGGCGCCCTGCTGTCCGACCAGCAGGTGCTGACCAAGCCGAATGCGCAGGCCGCCGAGGCGGGGCTCACCGCGGGCACGGTGGTGAACCACACCGCCACCGTGACGTCGAAGTGGACGGACCGGCAGCTGAGGACCCCCAAATGACCGGGCGGGGTGATCGGTAAGGCAAGGTCACCTGTAAGAACCGTCGCCCGGCGGCCAATTCCTTCTGAGAGCACCAACCGAGCAGAAGGAGCACCATGGCCAGGAACGCAGGGCTGCGCATAGCGGTAGCGGTGTGCGCGATCGCACTTGGCTCGTCAGGGGCGCAGGCGAACGCCGAGACCGGCACTGCGACCACCACCGCGTCCGATCGGGCGGCCCGTGCCGCCACCCCCTGGCAACTGGCAACGCCGCTGAGCGAGACCGTCTCCACGGAGTTCTGGGACGTCGCCTCGACCGGCGCCAAGGACGCCTGGGCGGTGGGCCGCAAGACAGACCGCGCCGACGGGGGCACCCCCACGATCAGACACTGGAACGGCACCGCGTGGACGGACGTCCCCGCCGCCACCACGGGTGGCAAGGCCGCGCGGCTGGAGAAGGTCGCGGCCTCGGCGCCCGGCGACGCCTGGGCGGCCGGGACGCTGGACGACAACATGTCCGCGCCGCTCGTGCTTCAGCACTGGGACGGCAAGAAGTGGAGCAAGGTCGACCACGCGGCCCCCGCGGAGGGGTCGCTGAGCTTCATCGGCGACCTCGCCACGTTCGGCACGAAGTCGGCCTGGCTGACCAGTTTCGACTGGGATCCGAACGGCGCCGCCCAGGTCTCCCGTCTGGAGCGCTGGACCGGCTCCGGGTGGCAGAAGGTGGCCCTGCCCGCGGCCCCCGGCGGTGGCCAGGTGCAGCCCTGGGACATCACCGGCACCGGCCCGGACGACGTCTGGGTCACCGCCGACGCGGCGACCGGAGAGAAGACCGTACCGCTGCTGTACCACTGGAACGGCCGCGGCTGGACGGTCCGCGAGGTGCCCACCCCCAGTGAGCACCCGACCGGCTGGGTGGCCAACCACGCCGTGGCCACCGGCCGTAACTCGGTCTATGTCGTCGGGAAGACCAACGACCCGCAGGCGCCCACGGCCACCATGGCCGCCCGGTGGACCGGCAGCCGCTGGCAGTCGCTGCCCGCGCTCCCCGTCGACGAGGCGAACGCGGCGGGCGCGGACGGCGCCGGGGGCCTGTGGATCGCCGGCTGGACCCCGGGCGGCGACGCCCACTCCGTGATGGCCCGCTGGACCGGTACGGAGTGGGCGACCGAGAAGCTGCCCGCCGACGTCACCGAGCACAGCGAGATGTCCACGGTGTTCGGCATCGCCGCCGTCCCGGGGACGAAGGGCGTGCTCGCCGCGGGTGCGGCAGGCTGCGCGAGCGACCCCGTCCAGTGCGGGATCGTCGTCTCACGCGACCTGGGCTGACACCCCGCCCATGTGCTCTTGAGTACGGGCCGCATACGCCTGGACGGCGACCCCCTCGTCGTCCAGGCACCGCCCCGTCTCCAGGTCGAAACGCTGCTTCAGCAGCGGCGAGGCGACGAAGGGCCGTGTCCCCACGGAGCCCAGCAGGCCCCGCGAGAGCACATACGCGCCGGTGAACGGATCGCGGTTGTCGATCGCGTACGCCCGCCCCGTCCGGTCCAGGAACACCGCGACCTGCGTCCCGTCCGGCAGCAGCGCGGCCACCCCGCGCCCCGGCGTCAGGTCCGAGAGGTCGCAGACCGCGAACCACCGCTGGTCGATCAGGAGTTCCACGCGGACATCGATCCGCTCGGGTGCCATGGTCATCGGCTTGCGGTCCCTTCGAGGGTACGGACGGGGATGCTGGGGCCGGAGAGGATCGTCAGGTCCGGCTTCACCTGGTCGCGCTCGGGCACGAACTTCACCGTCGGGTCCGGCGCGCCCGGCGCGTTGACGAAGGACACAAAGCGCCGCAGCCGCTCCGGGTCCTCCAGGGTCTCGGCCCACTCGTCGCGGTAGCCCGCCACATGGTCGGCCATCAGCGCCTCCAGCTCGGCGCACAGCCCCAGCGAGTCGTCGACCACCACATCCCGTACGTGGTCGAGGCCGCCCTCGATCCGCTCCAGCCACGCGGAGGTGCGCTCCAGCCGGTCCGCGGTGCGGATGTAGAACATCAGGAACCGGTCGATCAGCCGGATCAACTGCTCGTCGTCGAGGTCCTGGGCGAGCAGATCGGCGTGGCGCGGGTCCGCGCCGCCGTTGCCCCCGACGTACAGGTTCCAGCCGTTCGAGGTGGCGATCACCCCGAAGTCCTTGCCGCGCGCCTCCGCGCACTCGCGCGCACACCCGGAGACGGCCGACTTCAGCTTGTGCGGGGAGCGCAGCCCCCGGTAGCGCAGCTCCAGGTCGATGGCCATCCGCACCGAGTCCTGTACGCCGTAGCGGCACCAGGTCTGCCCCACGCACGACTTCACGGTGCGCAGCGCCTTGCCGTACGCATGGCCCGATTCGAACCCGGCCTCCACCAGCCGCGCCCAGATCGGCGGCAGCTGGTCCACCCGGGCGCCGAACAGATCGATCCGCTGCCCGCCGGTGATCTTCGTGTAGAGCCCGAAGTCCCGCGCCACCTCGCCGATGACGATCAGCTTCTCGGGGGTGATCTCCCCGCCGGGGATGCGCGGCACGATCGAATACGAACCGTTGCGCTGGAGGTTGGCGAGGAAGTGATCGTTGGTGTCCTGGAGCGCCGCCTGCTCACCGTCCAGCACATAGCCGCTGGCGCCCACCGTCGGCGCGAGCGAGGCGATGATCGACGCCACGGTCGGCTTGCAGATCTCGCAGCCGTTGCCGCTGCGCGCCTCGTCGCGGCCGTGGCTGTCCAGCAGCGCGGCGTACGAGGTGATGCGCAGCGTCCGGACGATCTCGTACAGCTCGGCCCGGGTGTAGGAGAAGCAGCCGCACAGCCCCTTGTCGACGCTGACGCCGCTCGCCTCCAGCTCGTCGTTGACCAGGGTGGTCAGCGCCTTGAGGCAGCTGCCGCAGCCGGTGCCCGCCTTGGTGCACTTCTTCACCTCGGGGACCGTGGTGCACTGGTGGTCGGTGACCGCCGAACGGATGCTGCCCTTGGTGACGTTGTGGCAGTTGCAGATCACCGCCTCGTCCGGCAGCGAGGACGGGCCGATCGCGGCCGGCGCTCCAAGACCGGCCGGCAGCACCAACTGCTCGGGCGCGACCGGCGGCACGCTGCCGGTCAGCGGGCGCAGCATGCCGTACGACTCGGCGTCGCCAACCAGCACCCCGCCGAGCAGCGCCCCGTCCGCGCCGATCACCAGCTTCTTGTAGACGCCCGCGCGGGAGTCGGCGTACACCACGTCCAGACAGCCCTCGGCCGTGCCGTGCGCATCGCCGAAGGAGGCCACGTCCACGCCGAGCAGCTTGAGTTTGGTGGAGGTGTCGGCTCCCGTGAAGCCGCTCTCCTCGCTGCTCGCCTCCGCGATCTCGTCCGCGGCCACCAGCGCCATCTCGTACCCCGGCGCCACCAGCCCGTATACCCGGCCGTCCGCGGCCAGCGCGCACTCGCCGATCGCGAACACCGCCGGATCGCTCGTACGGCATCGCTCGTCCACCGCGATCCCGCCGCGCTCCCCGACCGTCAGCCCGCAGTCGCGCGCCAGCTGGTCGCGGGGGCGTACGCCCGCCGAGAAGATGACCAGATCGGTGTCGATGGACGACCCGTCGGAGAGGGCCATCGCGGAGACCGCGCCGTCCGTGTCTGCTGTGATCTCCTTGCCGCCGACGCCCGTGTGCACGACCAGGCCCATGTCCTCCACGGTCCGCCGCAGCGCGGCGCCGCCGCCCTCGTCCACCTGGATCGCCATCAGCCGCGGATTGAACTCCACGATGTGGGTGGTCAGCCCGAGCCCCTTGAGCGCGCCCGCCGCCTCCAGGCCCAGCAGCCCGCCGCCGACCACGGTGCCGGACGAGCAGTTCTTGGCGTACTCCTCGATCTCCAGCAGGTCCTCGATGGTGCGGTAGACGAAACAGCCCCGGCTGTCCTTGCCCGGCACCGGCGGCACGAACGGATACGAGCCGGTGGCCAGCACCAGCGAGTCGTACGCGACGGTCAGCCCCGAACGCGCGGTGACCGTGCGCGCGGCGCGGTCGATGTGCTCAGCCGGGTCGCCCAGATGCAGCTCGATACCGTGCCGGGCCATGAAGCCGTCCTCCACGAGGGACAGGTCATCGGGGGTCCGGCCGGAGAAGTACGAGGTCAGCTGGACGCGGTCATAGGCCGGCCGCGGCTCCTCGCACAACACGACGACCCGGGCGCGCTCGGTCACGCCCCGCTCGACGAGCCCTTCCAGGAAGCGCTGGCCGACCATGCCGTGCCCGACGAGCACGATGGTGGGGGCGGCGGTGGGGGCAGAGTTGGGTGCGCTCATCGTCAGGAGCCTCCATCGTTGGTCAGCAGGTGCAGCAAGGGGGCGGAGGGGAGCGGTTCGTCACCCTCCCAGGTGCGGGCGAGCGCGCCGACGCTGCCGAGATCGCCGAGCAGAATCCCCCCGACGAGCCGATCCCCACGGACCACGACCTTCCGGTACGCGTTCCGTGTGGCGTCGGCCAGATGCACGACGTCGTCGCCGGGGGCGGGGGTGGTCTCGCCGAACGCGGCGAGGTCGAGCGGGCTGGACGCGGCGGCGAGTGTGAGGCGGGTGAGCGTGCGGCTTCCCGTGTACCGGGGGCCGGTTTCGTCGCCGTGTGCCGCCCGGTGGTCGGGTTGTGCCCACCCGTGCCGCCCTGCGGAACGACTGCCCACAACGTGTGCCAGCACGTCCGCCTGGTCCTGGGCTGGGCCGGCCAGGCCGTACAGGATGCCGGCGTGCTCCGCGCAGTCGCCGATCGCGAAGATCCGGGGGTCGCTCGTGCGCAGTTGGTCGTCCACGACGATGCCGCGCGCCACGGTGAGGCCGGCCGCGTGGGCCAGGCCGACGCGGGGGCGGGCGCCGCAGGCGAGGATGACCAGGTCGGCCTCGAGGGCGTATCCGTCCGCCAGTTCCACGGCGCGAACGGCGCGCCCGCCGCCGGAAGCGGACACGGACCGCGTGCGCAGCCCCCGTACGCGGCACTCCGTATGGACCTCCACGCCCAGCGCCGTCACATGGCGCCGCAGCATCGCAGCCGCGCCCGTGTCCAGCTGCCGTTCCATGAGGTGTTCGCCCTGGTGGGCGAGGACGACCTGGGCGCCGCGCTGGGCCAGGGCCCGTGCCGCGGAGACGCCGAGCAGGCCGCCGCCGATGACGACGGCGCGGACGCCGGGGCGGATGGCCGCGCCGAGGGCCAGGCAGTCGTCCATGGTGCGGAAGGCGTGGACGCCGTCCGGCAGGTCGTGGCCGTGGGGTTCGAAGAGCCCGCGCAGCGGGGGCAGCACCGGGTTGGAGCCGGTGGCCAGCACCAGCGCGTCGTACGGGACGCGGCGCCCGTCGTCGCATACGACCTCGCCCGGGTCGCGGTCGAGCCGGACCACGCGTACGCCGCTCAGCCGACGGCCGACAGCAAGGGCCGGGAGGGCGATGACATCGGGGGCGTACCGCCCGGCGAGGACTTCGGCGAGCAGCACACGGTTGTACGCCGGGTGCGGCTCCTCGCCGATGATCGTCACCTCGACAACGCCGTCGGCGGCCGTCGCGGCGAGTTGCTGCGCCAGCCGCGTTCCGGCCATGCCGCCGCCGACGATCACCACCCGCCGACCGCTGCCCGGCTCCGGCTCCCTGTACGACCTCATGCCAGGAAGCGTGCGGGGTGCCTGTTACCCGGCCGCATCACCGCCGTTTCCCTGAAGCAACGCTGCCCTCAGCGCGCCCCGTAAGCCGTTGTGAGCCGCACCGGCAGCTCCTGCGGGCTGTTTCCGACGAAGCTCGGGTGCGGGACGAGCGCGTCGTCGGGGACGGCCAGGTCAAGGCCGGGGAAGCGGGTGAACAGCGCGTCGAGGGCGACCGTGGCCTCCATACGGGCCAGCGGCGCGCCGAGGCAGTAGTGCGCGCCGTGACCGAAGGACAGATGGCGGGCGGCGTCGCGGCGGGTGTGGCGGGTGATGTCGAAGCGGTCGGCGTCCGCGCCGTGGGCGCGCGGGTCGCGCCCGGCGGAGGTGTACGAGACGAGGACGGGGGCGCCCTGGGGGATCACCGTGCCGCCGACGGCCAGGTCGCGGGTCGGGTAGCGGAAGGGGAAGAGGCTGACGGGGCTGTCGTAGCGCAGGGTCTCCTCGACCACATCGCCCCAGGACGCCTCGCCGACGCCGGAGCGCACCAGCTCCAGCTGGTCGCGGTGGGCGCACAGCGCCCGCACGGCGTTGGTGATCAGGTTGAGCGTGGTCTCGTGCCCGGCGATGATCATCAGCAGCAGCGTGCCGATGAGCTCTTCCTCGCTGAGCCGGTCACCGTCTTCCTCGCGCGCGGCTATCAGCGCGCTCGTCAGATCGTCGCCCGGCGAGCGCAGCCGCGCGGCGGCCACCTGGCCCAGGATGGCGATCATCTCGCGGTTGGCGGCCAGCGCCCGCTCGGGGGCGGTGCGGGTGCCGACGATGTCGTTGGAGAGGGCGTGCAGCCGGTCCTGGTGCTCGGGGCCGACGCCGAGCAGCCGGCAGATCACGCCCATGGGCAGCGGCAGCGCGAAGTGGCGGCGCAGGTCGACCACCCCGTCGGGGGCCTCGGCGGCGGCCTCGGCCAGCCGGTCCAGGAGGGCGGCGGTCAGCTCTTCGACGGCGGGGCGCAGCGCCTCCACCCGGCGCGGGGTGAACGCCCGGGTGACCAGGGAGCGCAGCCGTTTGTGGTCGGCGCCGTCGGCGGTGGTCATGCCCCGTACGGTGGCGAAGGTCGCCAGCGGCCAGCCGGGCGGGATCTCACCGTCTCGCAGCGCGGCGAAGTGGCGGGCGTCCTTGGCGACTTGGGGGTGGGTGGTGAAGTCCTTGAGCTCTTCGTGGCGGGTGATGGCGTAGGCCGTGACATCGCCGGGCAGCAGGACCGGGACCGCGGCCGCGCGCTCCCGCAGCCGTGCGTTGACCGCGTGCTGACCGGCCCCGGTGGGGTCCAGCCGGTGCGGGGCGGGGGCGGCGTGCGCCGGGGCGGCGTGCGGCACGGGGCACTGGCCGTCGGTCGCGTCGGTCGCATCAGCCGCGTCAGTCGCGTCGGTCATCGTAAGTCTCCTGAGTCTGCCGGGTGGGTGCCCGCCGCCGCGTCCGCCGCGAGCTGCGGAGCGGTGAACCGCACCGGCAGTCCGGCCAGGTTCTTCGACCAGGGCGAGGTGATCCAGGCCAACTGGTCCTCCGGCACCGCGAGTTCGAGGTCGGGCAGCCGGTGCCGGAGGGTGTCCACGGCGGTCCGGGTGATCAGCCGCGCCGGGTCCCGCGCCGGGCAGGTGTGCGGGCCGGCGCCGAAGGCGAGGTGGGAGCGGTTGCCGATGACCGGACGGCCGTCCTCGGGCAGCACCTCGGGGTCGGCGTTCGCCCCCGCCAGGCCCAGGATGAGCATGTCCCCGGCGCGGATGTGCTGTCCGCCGAAGCGCAGATCGCGGGTGGCGTAGCGGCCGGGGAAGTTGGCGGTGGGCGGATGGCGCCACAGCACCAGGTCCAGCGCGTCGTCGACCGTGAGGTGGCCGCGGGCCAGCGAGGAGCGGAAGCCCGGGTCGGTGAGGAGGATCCGTACGGTGTCGGCGATCCAGTTCACGGTCGTCTGGTTCCCCGCCACGATGATCACTACGAGGTTGTGCAGCACTTCCTGGTCGCTGAGGCCGACCGGGTGCTCCAGCAGCCAGGAGGTCAGATCCGCGCCCGGCTGCCGCTTCTTCTGCTCGATCAGCTCCAGCAGGATGCCGCCCATGCGCCGGTTGGCGCCGGTGGCGGCGGCGGTGGGGTTGACGATGGCGGCGATCGCCTCGACCAGCCGCGGTCCGCGCTCCTCGTCCAGGCCCAGGATCTGGGTGACGACCTGCAGCGGGAGCAGCCGCGCGTACTGCGGCACCAGATCCGCCTCATGCCGGTCCGCGAACCCGGCGATCAGCCGCTCGGCGGCGGACCGCACCGTACGGATCAGCTCGTGCCCGTCGAGCCGGCCCAGCGCCTCGGCGACCGCCGAGCGCATCCGGCGGTGCTGCTGGCCATCGGCGAACAGCAGCGCCGGGCGCCAGCCGACCAGCGGGATCAGCGGCGAGTCGGGCGGCACGCGGCCGTCGCGCAGCGGGGTCCAGCGCCTGGGGTCGTGCGAGAAGTACTGCTCGTCACGGGTCAGATGAAGCAGCTCGCGATGGCCGAGCACCAGCCATGCCTCGATGCCGGGCGCGATGGCGACGGGCACGACCGGGCCGTGGTCGCGGCGCATCCGCTCGTACAGCGCGGGTATGTCGCCGTCCAACCCCGGCCCGTACAGCGGCACCGGGACCGGCAGCGCGCCATCGGCCCAACCGGCCGTCACGACGCCTCCGTGATGGTTTCTATGAGGTGGGAGACCAGCGAGATCAGCGCCTGGACGGAGGACTTGTGCTCCCGGGCGTCACAGATGACCAGCGGGGTGTGGGGGAGCAGATCGAGCGCGGAGCGCAGATCGTCCTCGCTGTGCAGCACGCTGTCGGGGAACGCGTTGACCGCGACGGAGAACGGGACGTCCAGGTCCTCCAGATGCCCGATGGCGTCGAAGGATGCCTCAAGATCGCGGGTGTCGACAAGTGCGAGCGCGCCCAGCGCGCCGCGCGCCAGGTCCTTCCACGCGGGTAGAAAACGCTGCTGCCCCGGCGTGCCGAACAGATAGAGCACCAACTCGCCGCCGAGCGTGATCCGGCCGAAGTCCAGGGCCACCGTGGTCGTGATCTTGGACGGCCGTACGGCGGTGTCGAGGCGGGCGCCCGCCTGGGTCATGGTCGCCTCGGTGGACAGCGGCTTGATCTCCGAGACCGTGCCGATCAGCGTGGTCTTGCCGACGCCCATGGGGCCGACGACCAGGATCTTGGCCGCGCCGGACACGCTGGACTGCACATACATGACGGGTGTGCCGGCCAGATCGTCGGCGTCGTCCGCGTCGGCCGAGTCGTCCGCGTCGTTCATGTCGGCCATCTTGTCCCCGTCACCCTCGTCGTCTTCGTCGTTCACGCCGCCGTCCACGTCGTGCACACCGTCCCTGTCATCGGCGCCCTCCGCACCGCCTGTTCCGCCCGCGCCGCCTGTTCCTCCCGCTCCGTCCGCGTCGCCCGATCCGTCTGCCGCACAGTCCGGGTCGTCCGTGCCGCCTGCTCCGTCCGAGATCTCAGAGCTTGCTCTCAAGCCCATCGAGCACCTTCCTCAGCAAGTCCCTGTCGGCACGCTTGGCGGCCCGGACGGGCGGGCGCGCCACGATATGCCCCCAGTCGATGAGATCTGCCAGCAGCACCTGCACCACGGCCGGTGGCTGGCCGAGGTGCGCGGCCACCTCCGCCACCGACAGCAGACCCTGACAGAAGTCGACGATCCGCCGGTACTCCGGCTGAAGATCCGGGGGCGGCGCGCTTCCCGAGGCCATGACGAGCGTCTCCCACGGAAGCTCGTCCCGTGAGGAACCCGCGCGGCCACGTGTGATCACGTAGGGCCGCACGGCCGGGGTGGTCCGTTCCTCGCGGGGCTCGTTCATGGCGTCGAGGTCATCGACTCCCGGGGGCGGCTGCTCAGATGGGCGCCTATTTTCGCCACGAGTAACTGCATCTGCTGGGCCACCAGACCGACATCCGCTTCCATATCGGTGGCCACGCCCAGAGACGCCCGCTGGCCGGCCGAGGTGAACAGCACGAACCCCTTGTCGGACTCGACCATGAGCTGCCGCACCCCCGCGTCGTCGCCGAATAACAGTGCCGCCGTGGACTGCCCGGTCACCGTGAGCGCCGCGCAGGCGGCGGCCAGCGACTCGGCCTCCGCCACGTCCAGTTGGGGCACATCCCCTGTCAGCCCCTCGGCGGAGCCGTGCCCCATGCGCAGACCGTCCTCCGAGACGACGACGGCATGTCGCACGCCCGGGATCTGCGTCAGCGGACGCAGCATCCATCCAACGTCCGGCAGCCTGGATATGGTTCCGGCCACTACCGGCCTCCTTCTCGATCTGCTCGGTCCTGTTGGTCGGCTTGGTCGGCCTCGGCCACCTCCGCGCGCCCGCGACGGGTGCCGGAGACGATGCTGGCGATGGACGCGCGGGCGGCCTCGGGGGTCCACGGGTCGCAGGTGGGGGCGGCGGAACCGGAACCGGGTACGGATCCGGTTCCAGGGTCGGGCGCCCCGGCTCCGGGCGTCTTCTGGTTCGTACGACGGCGGTTGCGCCGCTGCGGCAGCCCGGAATCGGCTCCGGAGTCGGCCCCGATGGGCGCGGGTGCGGCCGGGGCGGTCATGGGCTCGATGACGACCGGCTCCGTGTCCACGACCGGCTCGGCGCCCCCGCCGAGCAGCCGGTGCGGTACGAAGACCACCACCCGCGTCCCGCCGTACGCCGAGGCGGTCGACAGCTCCACGCTGAAGCCGAGCTCCCGCGACCACCGCCCGACACAGGCGAGCCCCAGCCGCGGCACCGCCCCCAGCTCGGCCAGGTCGAGCCCGTCCCGGAGCTGGGCGACAGCCTGCTCCAGCACATCGGGCGGCATACCGAGCCCCGCGTCGTCGATCTCGACGACCGCGCCCGCGGCGACCTCCCGGATGGAGACCGCGACCTGGGTGCGCGAGGGGGAGAACACCGCGGCGTTCTCCAGCAGTTCGGCGATCGCGTGCATCAGACCCTCGACCGCGGGCGCCACCACGTACAGCGTCTGGCCGCCGTGCACATCGACCCGCCCGAACTCCACGATCCGCGACTGCGCGCCGCGCACACAGTCGAAGAGCGTCACCGGCCGGGTCTCGCGCCGCGCGGGCCAGATCCCGCACATCACCATCAGGGTCTGCGCCTTGCGGGTCATCTGGGCCGCGGCGTGGTCGGCCTTCATCACCTCGGCCATCAAGGCCGCCTCGCTGATGCGCTGTTCCAGGCCGTCGAGCACCTGCTGCTGCACCACCGCCATGGCGTGCATATTCCTGGCCACGGACTCGAACGACGCCTGGACGGAGTCGCGCAGATTCCGCTCCCGGCGGGCCGCCTCGTCCAGCTCGGCCCGTACGGCGGACAGCCGGGCCACCTCCTCGCCGCGCTCGGCCGCGACGGCCCGTTCCCGTTCGGCTTCGGCCCGCGCCTCAGCGGCGGCTGCCCGCTCCCGCTCGGCCGCCGTACGCGCCTCGGCGAGCGCCGTACGCAGCCTGGCGACCCATAACGAGACCAGCAGCAGCGTCAGCACCAGCAGCGCGGATGCGACGGCGATGACTCCCGCCGTCTCCGACAACACCTTCGTACACCTCCACCCGCGATGCGGCCAAGAACGGGCAGATACTACTGACCAACCGATCAGTCTGTTCCGGTAGTTGTCAAAGTCTCATCTCACAACGGCAGTCGTAGGCAGCCGCAGCAGCACCCGGGCCCCTCCTCGAGGGCTGGTGTGGAGGGTCAGGGTCCCGCCGTGGGCGTGTGCGATGTCCTTGGCGATCGCGAGGCCGAGGCCGGTGCCGCCGTCCTGCCGGTCGCGGGCGTCGTCCAGCCGGGTGAAGCGCTCGAAGACGCGCTCGCGGTCGGATTCGGGGATGCCGGGGCCGTCGTCGTCCACGGAGAGCTCGACCATGTCGTCGCGGACCGCGACACCGACCGAGACGGCCGTGCGGGCGTGTCTGCGGGCGTTGTCGGTGAGGTTGGTGAGCAGCCGGGAGAGCTGTACGCGGCTGCCGTGGACGACGGCGGGTGCGACGGGCGCGAGGGGCGGGCCGTCCTCGCCGGACGCCACCACCGTGCCGGGATGCCGCCGCACCTCCTCGGCCGCCAGCGCCGCGAGGTCCACGGGGGCCCGGGGCGGCGCCTCCTGGGCGTCGAGCCTGGCGAGCAGCAGCAGGTCGGAGGCGACGGCCTGGAGGCGTTCGGTGTCCTGGAGCGCCTTGTGCACGGCGGTCGGCCAGTCCGTCCGCGAGGGCCGGGCCAGGGCGAGTTCGAGCTGGGCCCGCACGGCCGCGATGGGGCTGCGCAGCTCGTGGGAGGCGTCCGCGACGAACTGGCGCTGCCGGTTCATGGCCTGATGCAGCCGGTCCAGCGTGGCGTTCATCGTCCGCGCCAGCCGGGAGATCTCGTCGCGCGCCTTGGACACCGGGACCCGGCGGTGCAGATCGCGCTCGGTGATCTCGGTGAACTCCTCACGTATGGCGGCCACCGGACGCAGCGCGCGCCCGACCAGCAGCCAGGTGAGGGCGGCCACGAACAGTACGAGTCCGGCGGCGGCAGGGGCGACCTGGCGCAGCAGCAGCTGGGTGGCGTTGTCGAGGGCGGTGGTCGAGGGGGCGACGTCCACGCTGTACGCCGTGTGGGTCCCCACGGCGAGGACGGTGGGCACCTGGCTGTCGAACGCGCCGCCCCGCGGGGCTTCCGTCGGACGTCCGGCGGTGATCCTCTCTCCCGTCACCTTCTTGATGGTCACCCGTTGGGGCGTGACGACCAGCGCCTTGTCCGCCAGCCTCGTCTTCCCGGACGCCGCCAGTTGGTTCTCGACGCTGACGGCGGCCTGTCTGGCGTCCGTCTTCGCGCTGTCCCGCAGGTTCTGCTGGAGGACCAGGACCAGGGCCAGCATGCACACCCCTATGGCCAGGGCGACGGTGCCCACGGCGGCCAGCGTGGCCTTGGCGCGGACACTCATCCCGGTCAGCAGGCTCATGGATCTCATGGCGCGGTCACCCCCCGTCGCGGGCCAGCAGATATCCCGCGCCTCGTATCGTGCGGATCGCCTGCTTGCCGTACGGCACGTCGATCTTCCGGCGCAGGGTTCTGATGTAGACCTCGACGAGATTGGCCCCGCCCTCGTAGGCCGTGTCCCACACCGTGTGCACGATCTCGGTCTTGGAGACCACCTGTCCGGCGCGGCGGGCCAGGCACTCCAGTACGGCGAACTCCTTGGCCGTCAGCGTGACGCTGTCCTTCCCCCGGCTGCAGGCCAGGGCCGCGGGCTCCAGCCGCAGATCGCCCAGTTCGAGCACTTCGGGCCGGTCCAGGCTGCCGCGCCGCACCAGGGCCCGCACCCGCGCGATCAGCACGACGTAGGAGAAAGGCTTGGTCAGGTAGTCGTCCGCGCCGACGTCGAGTCCGTCGGCCTCGTCGTACTCGCCGTCCTTGGCGGTCAGCATCAGGATCGGCGTCCAGACGCCGGCCTCCCGCAGCCGGGAGCAGACCTGATAGCCGGACAGCGCGGGCAGCATCACATCCAGCACGATCGCCGCGTACTCGGTGGACTGGGCCAGCGCCAGGCCGCTGCGCCCGTCACCGGCCGTCTCGACGGTGAAACCCTCCTGCTCCAGACCTTCCTTGAGGAGTTCGCGAAGCCGGGCGTCGTCTTCCACCACGAGAATGCGCACGGGAGCAGCATGGCACGCACAAGCTGAGTCCCCGCTGAAGGGCCTTCAGCGAGGACTCAGCGTCGGTACGCCACGGTGGACGCACCGACGGACCGGGAGTCCGCCGGGTTCATATCCCCTGCGTTACCTGCGTAAGGAGACACTTGTGACTCGCTTCAGCTCCATCGCCACCAAGCGCCGAGGCGCCATGCTCGCCGCGGCGGTCGGCGTCCTGACGCTGGGGGCCACGGCCTCCGCCTCGGCCGCCGGCCCGTCGCACACCGGCTCGGTGGGGGGTGCCGACGTGGTGCTGGCCAAGGCGTCCAAGCACTGCGCGATCACGGAGGGCGAGGCTGTCCCGGCCGCCGAGGCCGCCAAGATCGAGAAGGGCGCCCGGGACGCCCGCGTCATCACCAGGGCGACCAAGGGCCTCAAGGTCGTCGAGGCCGGCAGGACTGCCAAGGCAGCCAAGGCCATCAAGCTTCCCAAGGCCATCAAGATCGTCAAGAACGGTGACGGGATCGAGCTGTCCGTGGTGAAGGGGATCCCCGGCAGGCCGAGCCACACCTCGGAGTGCCCCGTTCCGACCTTGCCGAGCAAGCCGAGCAAGCCGAGCAAGCCGAGCAAGCCGACCTTGCCGAGCAAGCCGAAGACGAAGTAGCGCGCGCCGCGGGCCCTACGAGGGACCGCCGGATCGCCGGCCGGCCTGGGGGGCGGCCGGCGGTCCCGGGGCTGGGTCCGTCCGGGTTTCCGGGCGGCTCTAGGCTCCTGACCATGCCTGACATACCGCTGGTGACGTTGCTCCTGCTCTGCCTGGCCGCGGCCGGCGCCGGCTGGATCGACGCCGTAGTAGGAGGCGGGGGCCTCCTGCTGCTGCCGGCCATGCTGGTCGGCCTGCCGCACTACCAGCCCACCTACATCCTCGGCACCAACAAGGCGATCGCCATCGTCGGCACGACCGGTGCCGCCATCACGTACACCCGCAGCACCCCGCTTGACATACGGCTCGCCACGCGCATCGGCGCCGCCGCCGTCGTCGGCTCCCTCACGGGCGCCTTCCTCGCCTCCGGCATCAACAGCGCCGTGCTGCGTCCGCTGATCATGGTGGTCCTGCTGGCCGTCCTCGCGTTCGTCCTGCTCCGCCCGGCCTTCGGCACCGCCCCGGCACCCGCGGAGCCCCTGACCAGGCAGCGGATCCTGGCCGCGATCCTCGCCATCGGCCTCGGCATCGGCTTCTACGACGGCCTCATCGGCCCGGGCACCGGCACTTTCCTCGTCATTGCCCTGGTTGCGGCCCTTCATATGAACCTGGTCACAGCCTCCGCCACGGCCAAGGTCGTCAACGTCTGCACCAACTTCGGCGCGCTGGTCACCTTCGCCATCCAGGGCACGGTCCTGTGGCGCATGGCGGCGCTGCTCGCGCTCTTCAACCTGGGCGGCGGGATGCTGGGCGCGCGGATGGCGCTCAAGCGGGGGAGCGGGTTCGTACGGGGGGTGTTGGTGGTCGTCGTGGTCTCGCTGGTCTGCAAGCTGGCGTACGACCAGTGGCTGGCGGGGTGAAGGCAGCCGGTGCGCGAGGGGCCTACTGTTCCAGCTCGGCCGCGGTGTAGTAGCCCTCGTTCACCAGAATCCGGGTGTTGGACTTGTCGATGTTCACCGGCTGGAGCAGATAGGACGGGACGACTTTCTTGTGGTTGTCATACGTCTTGGTGTCGTTGACCTTCGGCTTGCTACCCGCCAGCAGGGCGTCGCCCATCCGCACGGCGTCCTTGGCGAGCTTGCGGTTGTCCTTGTAGACGGTCTGTGCCTGCTCGCCCCTGATGATCGACTTGACCGAGGTCAGCTCCGCGTCCTGCCCGGTGACGATCGGATACGGCCGGCTCCCGGTGCCGTAGCCGGCGCTCCTGAGCGCTGAGAGGATGCCCATGGAGATGCCGTCGTACGGCGAGAGCACCGCGTCCACCCTGGCCTTGGTGTACGACTCGCTCAGCAGATCGTCCATCCGATCCTGG
This sequence comes from Streptomyces sp. NPDC059679, assembly GCF_042734105.1. Lineage (NCBI taxonomy): Bacteria > Bacillati > Actinomycetota > Actinomycetes > Kitasatosporales > Streptomycetaceae > Streptomyces > Streptomyces sp. NPDC059679. Next base: position 17,313 of record NZ_JBHWES010000007.1, read on the forward strand.
GCGACAGCGCCGCTCCAGCGCTCGGTGGTGAGCTGGTTGAGGTCGGTCTGGCCGCTGCGGACCACGATCCGGTGCTTGTCGATGTACGGTCTGAGTTCTGCCATCGCGCCGTCGAAGAAGTACTGGGTGTTTGGGTCGCCGGCCGCACCGGCGAACAACTCGACGTTGAACGGGCCCTTCTCCCCCCTGTCGAGCCCCAGCTTGTGGACGATGTAGCCGCCCTGCAGCCGGCCGATCTTGCGGTGGTCGAAGGTGACGCAGTAGTCGACCGCGTCGGTGTTCAACGGCAGCCGGTCGTACGCGATGACCTTGACGCCCGCGTCCTTGGCCCGGTCCAGCACGTTGGTCAGCCCGGAGATGTCGACCGCGCCGACTACCAGGAGCTTGTGCCCCTTGGCGGTCATGTTATCGATCTGCGAAATCTGCTGGTTGGCATCGTCTTCGGCGTACTGCAGGTCGACCTTGTAACCCTTGGCCTCGAACTGCTTCTTCATGATGTCACCGTCGGCTCTCCACCGAGCGGAGCTCTTGGTCGGCAACGCCACACCGATCGTGCCGCCATGGGTACTACCGCCCACCTTCTTGTCGGCGGTCTTGCCATCGGAATCCCCGAACGGCCACTTCAGTACCAGGCCGGTCACGACGCAAGCCAGAACCAGGGCGCCCGCGGCGACGAGCGCCCCTGTCCTGCGCCGGGGGCGTGAAGTGGCAGCGCTGGAGCGCGAGGTGACGGTGACCGTCTCGGGCACGCGGCGAGCGGTCTGCGTGGTCATGGCCGCTGTTGGTGAACGGAGCGAGGTCAGGGCCGCCGCTACGGTCGGGCGCCGGGCCGGGTCCTTGTCCAACAGCCCCGTGATAAGCGGTGCCAGCCGTCCGGCCCGCCGGGGCGGTGGTGCCTGGTCGAACAGGACGGCCGTCAGCGATCCGGTGGGGGTGTCGCGGCGGAACGGCGAGACCCCCTCAACGGCCTGGTACAGCGTCACCCCGAGGGAGAACAGGTCGCTGGCGGCCAGTCCGTCGGTGCCACGCACCCGTTCGGGGGCCATGTACTCCACCGAGCCGATGATCGCCCCGGTGGCGGTCAGGGCGGTGTCGGAGTGGTGTACCGCGATCCCGAAATCGGTGAGCAGGACATCGCTATTCGAGGCGATCATGACGTTGGCCGGTTTGATGTCGCGATGCACGATCCCCGCGTCGTGTGCCGCGCCGAGCGCGTGCAACAGCCGCTCGGCGACGTTCGCCGCCTCCTCCGCCGACAGCGGTCCGTGCTCGGCGAGACGCTTCTCCAGCGAACAGCCGTCGACCAGTCGCATCACGATCCAGGGGCGGTCGTCCTCGATGACGACGTCGTGTACCGCGACGATGTTCGGGTGGTCCCGCAGCCGTGCGGCGTTGCGGGCCTCACGCTCGGCGCGCGCCAGCCGTTCGTCCTGCTCGGTCTCCGACACCGACGTGGGCAGCCACAGCTCCTTGACCGCCACGTCGATGCGCAGGGTCTCGTCGTGAGCCTTCCAGACCCGCCCGAATCCCCCTGAGCCAAGGTCGGAGACCAGCCGGTAGCGGCCTCCGATCAGCTCGCCCGGCTGCGCGTTCCGTGCCACGGCCACCCCCGTTTGGTCCCAACCACGGTCCAGGGCGAGCCGACCGCCGGTCGCTTGTCAAGACGCCCCAGGTGCAAGCACTTTACTCGCCGCCGGTGTCGGCCTCGGGGACTGGGCGATCTTGTGTCAGCTCACCGCCCGCCTCACCAGCTCGGAGATCCGCGCCTCGTCGCGGGCCGTCAACTCCCCGGTCAGCGCGTACGAGGACGCCCACATCGCGCCCTCGTCCAGGTTCGCCTGGTCGCTGAAGCCGAGGGTGGAGTAGCGGGCCTTGAACTTCGCGGCGCACTGGAAGAAGCAGAGCACCTTGCCGTTCTTCGCGTACGCGGGCATCCCGTACCAGAGCTTGGGCGTGAGCTCCGGCGCCGCCGCCGTGACGACGGCGTGGATCCGCTCGGCCAGGGCGCGGTCGCCCGCCTCCATCTCGGCGATCTTCGCCAGCACCTCGCTCGTGCCGTCCGCCTTGGTGGAGCCTCGGCGAGCCGCCTTCACCTCCCGGCCACGCTCCTTCATCGCGGCGCGCTCCTCGGCCGTGAACTCGGCGTCGCTCATTTCGGTCTCCCTCCGGTCGGTGTCCCCGCTGTTCTGCTGTTTTGCTGTTCTGCGGGGCGATTTCGATCTTAGGGAGCCGCTGACGTGCGTGGCTTCTCCAAAACTGATCGGTCGCAGTCCAATGTGTGAGAGGTCTCTGTCCGGACGCCGGGCCGTCGTGTTCGACGCGGCCGACCTGGACGACCAGGCGATGCAGCGCCTCGCCCGCTGGACGAACCTGTCCGAGACGACGTTCGTACTGCCGCCCTCGACCCCGGACGCGGACTACCGGCTGCGGATCTTCACCCCCGACGGCGAGCTTCCGTTCGCCGGCCATCCCACGCTCGGCTCCGCCCACGCCTGGCTCGAACAGGGCGGGAGCCCCCGCCGAGGCGACCGCATCGTGCAGGAGTGCGCGGCCGGGCTGGTCGAGGTGCGCCGCGGCGAGGGCACCTTGTCCTTCGCCGCCCCGCCGCCCCGCCGCCCCGCCGACCCGGCGCACCGGGGATCTGGAGGAGGAGTATCTGGAGCAGGTGGTCGCGGCGTTCGGCATCGACCGCGACCAGGTGCTCGCCCACCAGTGGGTCGACAACGGCCCCGGCTGGGCGGTCGTCCGGCTCGCCACCGCCGAGGAGGTGCGGGTCCTGGAGCCCGACCTGTCGCGGATCCCGACGGCCATGGTGGGGGCGATCGGCGCGTACCCGCCAGGCTCGGAGCACGCGTTCGAGCTGCGCACCTTCGCTCCCCGCGTCGGGGTGGCCGAAGATCCGGTGTGCGGCAGCATGAACGCTTCGGTCGGCCAGTGGCTCACCAGCACCGGCGTGGCCCCGGCCGGCCACAAGGTCTCCCAGGGCGCGCGGCTCGGCCGGGCCGGAGCCGTCACGGTCACCGCCGACCCCGACGGGACCGTCTGGGTCGGCGGAGCGACGACCACCTGCCTGCGCGGTACGGCCGTCCTGTGACCCCACGCCGCCCTGACCCGGCGCCGGGCCGCGATGAGTTTTCGGCGCCCGGCCGGTCTACCCACACATGGATGAGGACTATGGAGTCACCGGCGCCCACACCGAAGTGGAACTGCTCGTCGACCTGACCGTCGACGAGCTCTGGGCCGCGATCACGGACCTCTCGCGCCTCGGCGAGTGGAGCCCGGAGTGCACCTACGCGGCCTGGCTGGACGGCTGGACCGCACCGGAGGTCGGCGCGCGGTACGAGGCCCGCAATCGGTTCCCGAACGGCTTGGTCACGCACGTGCTGTGCGTGGTCACCGCCGCCGATCCGCCGTACGCGTTCGGCTGGGACGTATACGGCGGCGACCCGGAAATCCACGAACCCTTCGCCACCTGGCGCTACAACCTGCGCCCCGCCGTGCGGCCCGACCAGACGGTGGTCCGCCAGTCGTTCACACACGGCCCGGGCGACAGCGGAGCCCGGGCGGCCGTACGCGCCGACCCCGCCAACGCCACGGCGATCCTTCAGGGTCGGCTGGACCAGCTGCGCCGCAATATGAAGACGACGATCGGGGCGATGGTCTGCGACATCGGCCGGGTACGGACCGTGCCGGAATAGCTCGCGGGCTCTCGGGCGCCACGGGCCGCCCAGGACCCGTCCGGTGGGACATTCCGCAACCCCTCCCCTTCGCCGCTGTATCGGTACGCGGCTCCGCCCCTGGGGTCCGCGGCGAAGCCGCGTATCGGGTGCAGTGGACAAAGGTGGATAGGTCGGGAGTTTACGAGCCGAGGTTGCTAAGCTCGCGCCGTGATTCTGCCGACGGTCGACGACATACGGGCGCTGCACGAGAAGTACGCACCGACGCGGGAAGCGTTCCACCTCGTGTACGCGCACTGCGAGATCGTCTGGAAAGTCGCCGAGCAACTGCTGGCCGCCGACGGCCACCGGCTCGACTCCGACCTCGTCCGCGCGGGTGCCCTTCTCCACGACATCGGCGTCTACCGGCTCTACGACAACGGGGGCCGACTCCGGGCCGGCGACTACATCCGCCACGGGGTGCTCGGGCACACGATCCTCCGCCAGGAGGGCTTCCCCGAGCGGCTGTGTCGCTTCTGTTCCTGCCACACGGGTGTCGGGCTCACACGGCACGATATCGAGCGGCAGGAGTTGCCTCTGCCGGTGGCCGACTACGTGGCGGAGACCGTAGAGGAGCAGCTGGTGATGTACGCGGACAAGTTCCACACGAAGGCGACTCCTCCGGCGTTCGTCTCCTTCGACGCGTATGCCGCGCATGTGGTCCGGTTCGGCACGGAGAAGGTCGACGCATTCCACGCCCTGCGCGCCGAGTTCGGCGAGCCGGACCTCGCCTCGCTCAGCGCCCACTACGGACACGCCCTGTCCTGACGCTCACCGGATCCCGCCGCCTGGAATGACGCCTGTCCTCAGACGCTCTATGGCCGGTACACGTGTGGCGTGGTGGTGCTCAGAACGGCGAACCCGAGGCGTTGCAGGATAGGGCGGCTCTGGCTGGAGGCATCGACCTGCAGATAGCGATAGCCGAGTTCGGCGGCGATATGGGCCCGGTGGGCGACCAATGCCCGGTAGATGCCCAGACCTCGCCATGCGGGGACGGTGCCCCCGCCCCAAAGGCTGGCGAAGGCGGTGCCCGGGTGGAGTTCCATCCGGGCGGCGCACAGCGGCAGGTCGCCGGCCATCGCAACGACCATGCTCAAGGTTTCCGGCCTCCCGGCCAGCTGGGAGAGCATGCGGTGGCGAAGCCGGACGCCACTCGTACCGAACGCCTGCTCGTGGACGTCGACCGCGAGATCCACACCGGATGGGCCGGTGACCGACTGCACATGGACGCCCTCAGGTAGTTCGACGCCGATGGACAGGTCGTCGATCTCGGCGACCATCAAGGTCTCCTCAGGCTCGGGGGAGAACCCCGCAGCCCGCAGCCGCCCGGCAAGACTCCCAGGCTGGTCGTGACCATACAGCTTCCATTCGAACTCGCGCCCCAGCGAGGCGAAGTACTGGACCTGTGCCGTGATCGCCGCGTCCGCCGTGACCTCATCCAGATCGGACCAGACGACCCCGTTCCAGTCGTCGTTGCCGGCGCCGATCTGCCGCACCACGTCGCCGATCTGCTCGACCCTCCCCTCAGGATCGCCGGCTCGCGCGTCCTGTCGCATCTGCCGGTCGAACAGGGAAAGTACCGCTTCATGGTCCATCCGCCCACTCGATCACCGAACGAACAATGGCGGCAACTGGAATTCTCGGCCCTCCGGTCCCTCATGCAGCGGTCGTTCGTACGGTGCACGAGCGAGATCGTCGGGTTCTGCCTCTACTCCGCCGCCGCGTTCGTCACGGTGCGTTGCCTGATCCGGCGGACCGGACCAATCTGTCGGGCCGCTCCCGGGGGCTACTGCTCACCGGGACACGGTTTCCGTCCTTGGCCGTGATGTCCTGCCCGAACCGGGGTCACCCGGCGACGAGTTGTCCGCGTCCCCTAGGGCCGGACAACGAGAGCTCTCGTCAGTGCGGTGCGGCCCTCCGTTGCTCGTGTGCTACGCGAGCCGCCCGTCGGCGATGGCGGCTCGGAAGGCCGCCCAGGCGGCGGGCGGCACGCGGAGCATCGGACCTTCCGGGTGCTTGGAGTCTCGTATCGCGACGGCGTCCGGCGCGTTGGTGGCTACCTCGACGCACTCACCTCCGCCGCTGCTGTAGCTCGACTTCACGAACTCAAGGGCAGCCACGTACTACATCTCCTCGCAGACGCGCCGGATCAGGGCAAGTGAGTCGTGCTGTGCCAGCGAGAGGCGTGCGATGCGGTCGAAGAGCACCCCATGGTGGGCCGCGTCCGTCTCGCTCTCAAGCCACAGAGTAGTTGATGTGGTGTCCATGAAGACAACGTCCATCGCGCCGGGTTCGGAGAAGGAGACGATGTTGAACGCGCTGGTCATACCTGGGTGAGCGCCTGCGAGGTAAGGGAGAACCTGAAACTTGACGTTGGGGAGGCGCACCATGCGGATCAGATGTTCCAGCTGAGCGCGCATGACGTCGCGACCGCCGACCAACTGCCTCAGCGACGCCTCGGACACGATCGCCCAGAGATGCAGCGGGGAGTCGCCGTCGAGGCGCGCCTGGCGCGCGATCTTGGCCTCCACGAAGCGCTCGATCTCATCGGGGTCGCCCCAAATGTGGTTACCGACAGCGAGCGCGCGAGCATAGTCGGGAGTCTGGAGGAGACCCGGTACGAAGGCTGACTGCCATGTGTGGACAGTGGTCGCGACGTCTTCGAGGGCAACGTACTCGACCAGGGAGCGAAGTTCTGGGTACTGGTTCCACCAGCCCTTTGCTTTGCGCCGATCGCGGTCGGTCTTCGCCAGCTTGAGCAGCCGGTCCACCACATCAGGGCTCGTCTCGCCGTAGAGCTGGCAGAGTGCCCGTACGTCGGGATCACGCATGGGCACCAAGCCGCGCTCCATTTTCGCGACTTTGGCGATCGACGCGCTGAGGGCTTCTGCTGCCTGCGGTTGCCTGAGCCCCTTCGCCTCGCGTAGACGGAGCAGCTCGCCGCCCAATCTTCGACCAAGGACCGTCGACACCGAAGTACCCCGGCTGGCACGGCTATCTGGCACTGCGTCATCGCCTCCCGTGAACATCGCCTCAGTTTGCAGTCGCTCCTCACCGAGTCACAACCCGAGTTCGAGAAATATTTCTGCACGATGGAGTTGATGCCATGCAAAGTGCTGCGCTACGGTCCGTAATGAACTGCTTGCACAGCGAGGTGGGTTGGCGGATGCACCCCGCCCTGCCTCCGTGTGCCCAGGCCCGTAATCGCCTGCTGGAGGTGTGCGATGGCATTCGCGCCCCAAGACCCCCGGATCCCTGACCCCAACGACCCCGTCGTCCATCACGACCGCGTCGACTACAACCCCGCTCCCCCAAAGCGTGACATTCGCCCGTCGGCACACCGCGAGGCTGGTCGCGCACTGGGGCTACCCCGCCCTCGCGGACGACGCCGCGCTCATCGTCTCCGAGCTGGGCAGCAACGCCGTCCTCCACGGCGGCGTCCCGGGGCGCAACTTCCGCGTCCAGCTCACCCTTACCAAAGGCCGCCTGCGCATCGCCGTCTCCGACGCCAAGGGCGAACGCCTCCCCCGACCGCGCCACCCCACCCCCGACGACAAGTTCGGGCGCGGGCTGCTCATCGTCCGCGCGCTGGCCACCCGCTGGGGCGTACGGGAGCGAACCGTCGGCAAGGAAGTCTGGGTCGAACTCGACCTGGCCACCTCACCCGTCGAACTCTGAAGCTGCCCAGACGGCTTGATCACGCAGGTGCTGTGCGTGGTCAACGCCGCCGATCCGCCTTACGTGTTCGGCTGGGACGTATACAGCGGCGATTTCGCCGCTTGAGGAAAAGTTCGTAGAGGGAGGGGGAATGTATTCGCCGAGCGCGTCCATCGCTTCGACACGCCGCTGGACTGCGTCTTCGTAGGTCTCATTTTCGATCAGGTTGAACTTCGGTTGGTCGTCGCGCATGTCAGGCGTCATGACGCGCCTCCTGAACCGGACGGCAACTCGATCTCCGTGGCGACCTGGGTGCGTACAGGTGTGTTGGATCATGCACACCCGCAGCGTGGAGGCGACTTGGGAGCGCAGTAGCGCCGATAATCGAAGGCAACTCGATCGAGTGATGGACCCTTGCGGTGCGGAAGCGGCCGACGGGTGATGGGGCCGGGTGCGGCCGCCAACCTCAAGTCTTCCTCTGGGATGGCGCCGGCCCGGTTCGCGGGGTATCAGCCTGACAATACTGGCAGTACGGGAATCAGTGGGATGGACGGGGGCATTCCTGTGCGGACGATATTCCGGCGCCGCGACCCGGCGGCGCCGCTGACACTCGACATGTACGACATCGCTTATCTGGCGGGCGGGCCGCGGCGCGTGGCCCGGACTGCCCTTATCCAGTTGCGCGAGCGCGATGCGATCAAGCTCATCAGCACCAGGCTGCGGGCACTCAGGGCCGGGGATCCGGCCGACCACCCGATCGAGCGCGCACTCATCAAGCAGTGCCACCCGGTGGGGAAGAACGCGTACCTCGCGGTCGCGGAGGTCCGGTCCGGCGCCGAGATGAAGAAGATCGGGCGCCGACTCGCCGCGTACGGCCTGCTCAACCGCTCCCGGCAGCGCCTTACGCCCGCGGGGGAGCGGGAGTTGGAGTCGGCCAAGCGGGAGGAGGTGTTTCCGGCGTATGTCTTCGACGGCCTCGCCGCCCTTGAGGACGAGCGCCTGCGCAAGGCCGTCAGGGAGGCGACGCCGTATCAGGACGGGCTCGGCGCCAGCCTGATCCGTATGGGCGAGGCCATTGAGGACAGCGACGAGTATGACCGCGAACTGGACGCCGCCTCCGCCTCGGACTCGGGTTCGGGTTCGGGCTGGGGTTCCGGCTCGGATTCGGGCTCGGACTGGGGGTCCCACTCCGGCGGCGGCCACTTCTCCTGCGGGGGTGGCGGTGGAGGTGGCGGCGACTGACATGGGTCGACGCCTCTCGTGTGCGGTCACCTTCCGGGTTCCGTCACCTCACGGTGCGGAAGAACGCCCGTATGTCACCGATGAGCAGTTCGGGTACCTCAAGGGCCGCGAAATGGCCGCCTCGGTCGAACTCGGTCCAGTGAATGATCGTGTATGCCCGCTCCGCGAAGGCCCGTACGGGAAGCGCCAGATCGTGCGGGAAGACCGCCACGCCCAGCGGCGCGGGGCAGGCGAGGGGGCGGCCGCGGTGGCGTACGGACTCGTAGTGGAGCCGGGCGGACGAGCCCGCGGTGCCGGTGAGCCAGTAGAGCATCACATTGGTCAGCAGACGGTCGGTGTCGATCGGATGCGAAGGGTCGCTCCAGGACGTGAAAATGTCGGCGATCCAGGCTAGTTGGCCGACCGGCGAGTCGGTGAGGGCGTAGGCCGCGGTCTGGGGCCGGGTGGCCTGCATGCGCACCTGGCCGACCGGCTCGGCGCGATAGCGCTCCAGCCTGGCGATGCGCGCCCGGTCCTCCTCCGAGAGGTCGGCGAGCGCGGCCGGTGCCGCGTCGGCCTCGGAAGGCGGGGGCGTCGGGAGGTAGTTGAGGTGGACGCCGACCAAACGGTCGGGGTCCATCGCCGCGAGAAGGCGGGAGATCGCCGAGCCCCAGTCGCCGCCCTGTGCGCCGTACCGGTCGTAGCCGAGGCTGCGCATCAGCACGGCCCAGGCCTGGGCGACCCGGGGTACGTTCCAGCCGGGGGCGCGGGTGGGGCCGGAGAAGCCGAAGCCGGGGATGGACGGGATCACCAGGTGGAACGCGTCGGCCGGGTCGCCGCCGTACCCGCGGGGGTCGGTGAGCGGGCCGATGACGTCGAGGAACTCCACCACCGACCCCGGCCAGCCGTGGGTCAGGATCAGCGGGAGCGCGTCCGGCTCGGGGGAGCGGACGTGCAGAAAGTGCACACGAGCCCCGTCGATGTCCATGGTGAACTGCGGGAACTGGTTGAGGCGCGCTTCCTGTGCGCGCCAGTCGTAGGCGGTGCGCCAGTGCTCGGCCAGCCCCTTGAGGTGGGTGAGCGGCACGCCGTACTCCCAGTCGGCGCCGGGGAGTTCATCCGGCCAGCGGGTGTGGGCGAGTCGCGCGGCGAGGTTGTCGAGTTCTGTCTTGGGGACGTCGATGCGGAAGGGGGTGATCGCCTTGGGCATGGGTTGCTCCTGCGAGGTGCGAGGGTCGGTTCCGTGGGGCGGGGAGTGGGGGCGGCGGGCTTACGGTGTCGGCTTCTTGTGGCCGCTGATCAGGAACACCGCCATCGCCGCCACACAGAGGAACGCGGCACCGGCGAACCCGGCCACGTGGTAGCCGTGGACCGCCGCGCGGTCGGCCAGACCGGCGGCCGGAGCGTGAGAGCCCGCGTAGTCGGTGCTCGCCGTGGTCGCGAGGGTGCCGAGCAGGGCGGTGCCGAGCGATGCGCCGACCTGCTGGGAGGTCATGACGGTCGCCCCGGCCACCCCCGTATCCGGCCCCGCGCCGAGCGTCGCGGTGCTGTTGGCGGGGACCAGCACCCAGCCGACGCCCAGGCCCAGCAGGACGAAGACGGGCATCACGTGGGTGGCGTAGTCACTGTCGGGGCGCAGTAGGCCGAGCAGCGCCAGCCCGGCCGCGGTCGTCAGCAGCCCCGGGCACAACAGCAGCCGCACCGGAGCGCGCATCACGAGCCGGCCGACGACCCGTACGCCGAGCATGATGGCCGCGGTGAAGGGGAGGAAGGCCAGGCCGGCCTCGATCGGCGAGTAGCCGAGCACGTTCTGCAGATAGAAGGTGAGGAAGAAGAACGCGGCGAAGTTGCCCGCCGCGAGGCTCAGCACGGCCAGATACGCCCCGCCCCGCGCCCGGTCGAGCACGATGCGCGGAGGCAGCAGCGCATGGGCGGTACGGCTCTGGGTGCGGGCGAAGAGCGCGAGGAGCGCGCCGCCCGCGGCGAGGGAGCCGAGCGTGAGCCCCCCGGACCAGCCGTCGGTCTGCGCCCGGGTGCAGCCGTGGACGAGGGCGATGAGCCCGGTGGTGGCGAGCGCCGCGCCGCGTACGTCCAGCCGGGCTGCGCCCTGGTCGCGGGGCGTGGGGCGGACCGTACGGGCGATGCCGAGGCCCGCGGCGAGCGCGATGGGCACGCTCAGGAGCAGGCTCCAGCGCCAGTTGAGGTAGTCGGTGAACACGCCGCCGAGTACGACGCCGACGCCCGTGCTGCTGCCCATGATGGTGCCGTAGACGCCGAAGGCTCGGCCGCGTTCGGCGGGGGTGGTGAACGCCGTGCCGAGCAGGGCGAGGGCGGACGGGGTGAACAGTGCGCCGCACACTCCCTGCAGAGCGCGGGCGGTCAGCAGCATGGGCGGGTTCACCGCGAACCCGCCCAGCGCGGAGGCGGCGGCGAAGCCCGTCAGGCCCAGCAGCAGGGCCCGCCGGCGGCCGATGAGGTCCGAGACCCGGCCGCCGAGCAGCAGGAAGCCGCCGTAGCCGAGCGCGAACGCGGTCACGACCCACTGGCTGCCGGTGTCCGACAGGCCCAGCGTCCGCTGGGCGGACGGCAGCGCGATGTTCATGATCGTGCCGTCCGCCGCGATCATGAGCTGGCCGGTGGCGATCGCGATCAGCGCCCACCAGCGGCGGGGGTCGGGGGTGGGGGACACGGGCGCGGCCGTCTTTTGGGCGGATGTGGGCATGGGGCACCTCAATGAAGGGTGGGTGAAGGAAATCGGCGTTTTACGGGCATGGCGGACCGGCCTTAGTGACGTTGGCCTGGCCAACGTTGGTGGTGACAACGATAGCTGCATTCGTGGGTCGCGCCAACAATGTTGTTAGGCTGCCCGCATGAAGACGACGGCCGACGACCCGGCGCCCGACGCCAAGCCCACCCGGCTCCGAGCGCTGCCGAGCTGGCTGATCACCCACATCGCGGTGCCCGCCCACCGGCTGGCCTCCGAGGCCTTCGCCGCCACCGGCGCGGCCCGCTACCACTACGCGCTGCTCGCCGCGCTCGAGGAGTTCGGGCCGTCCAGTCAGGCGGCCTTGGGTCGCCGTTGCAGCATCGACCGCAGCTATGTCGTCGGGGCGGTCAACGAGCTGGTGGAGAAGGGGTACGTGGAGCGCGTCCAGGACGCGGCGGACCGTCGGCGCAACACCGTCACCATCACGGCGGCCGGGGTACGGCAACTGGAGCGGCTGGATTCGGCGCTCGCCACGACGCAGGACGCGCTGCTCGGGCCGCTCTCGCCGGCCGAACGCGAGCAGCTGCGGGGGCTTTTGGAGCGGGTCCTCGACCACCAAGCGGGCCAGTAGAAGTTGGGTGCTGGTGCCGCGGACGCTGAGGGCGCCGGACGTCGGGTGCCGCGGACGCTGAGGGCGCCGGACGTCGGGTGCCCCGGGCGCGGGCGCGGGCTCGGGATGCCGGGCGTCGGGTGCCGGACGTCAGACGCCGGGGTGCCGGACGCCGAACGCGCGGCCCGAGCCCCGCGCGCCGGACGCGCGTGCCGAGCGCCGTGCGCTCGGACGTGCGGCCCGTACGCCGTACGCCGGACGTGCGGCGTCCGGGCCGTCCGGCGACGGCCCTGTCTGGTGACCTCGTCCGGTGACTACGCCGCCTGGCCACCACCCTCGTCCGGCGACTATCCCGTCCGGCGGGCGGCTACCCGGGCGCCCCGCCCGCTACGCGGCGGGCCCAGCGGGGGTCAGTCGGACCAGCAGGGCCATCGGCGTACGCGGCAGCGCCACGGTCAACTCGCCCCGCCCCGCGTCCCACCGCGCCTCGGCGCCCGAGGCGGCGGCCGGGTGCAGCACCTCGACCGCCACCCGACGGCCCGCCAAGTGCCCGAGCGGCAGCGTGCATTCCGCCGGGCCGCCCTCCCGGCGCCACACCGTCACATACGTGGCCGCGCCGCTGCGCACCCCCAGCGCCACCCAGGCGTCGTCCCACCCCGGCAGCCCCAGCGGCCAGAACGGCACCCCCGTGACCAGATCGCCCCGCAGCCGCCGGTACGTCGCGACAGCGCACTGCACCCGGGCCAGCTGTCGCGGTGACATCCGGTCGAGGTGGCCGGAGAGGTGGACGCGGCCCAGCAGGGCGCCCGCGAGGGCGAAGTCGATCTCGTCGTCGGTGAATTCGGGCTGGGGATAGGCCCACACCGCGCCCTGCTCCGGTGGCACCGCCGTGGGCGCCGCGGCGGCGATGGGCGGGTAGCGGAGCGGGTCCTGCTGGTCGCTGGTGGACTGGAGCTGGGTGAGGGCCACCGAGGACCAGTCCATGCGCATCCCGCCCGAGGCACAGTTCTCGATGACGAGCCCGGGGTGGCGGTCGAGCGCGGCGGCCAGCCAGTCCTGGTAGGCGCGGGCGTGGGCGAGAAGGCCCGCGCCGGGGGCGGTGCGGCGGCCGGTCTCGCCGGTTTCGGGGTGCCAGTCGGTGCCCGGCGCCACGCTGATGTTGTAGTCGAGCTTGAGATAGCCGACGCCCCATTCGCCGACGATGCGGTCGATGGTCTTGTCGAGGTGGGCGCGGGCGGCCGGGTGGCGCAGATCGAGGTGGTGGCGGCCGTGTTCGACGAGGCGGACCCCGTCGCGCTGGAAGAAGGCGTCGTCGGGCAGTTCGGCGGCGACCGGGCTGCGTACGCCGACGACCTCCGGCTCCAGCCACAGCCCGGGGACCATGCCGCGGGAGCGGATGTGGTCCAGTACGGCCTGGATGCCGCCGCCGGGGAAGCGGCGGGCCGAGGGCCGCCAGGCGCCGACGCTGTCCCACCAGCCCTGGGCGTCGTCGTCGTACCAGCCGGAGTCGATGCAGAAGTACTCCGCCCCGGCCTCGGCGGCGGCGTCGATCAGCGGCAGCAGGCGCTCGGTGGTGGGGTCGCCCATGAGGGTGTTCATGTAGTCGTTGAACACCACGGGCAGGGTGGTGTGGTCAGGGTGCGGCCGGCGGGTGGCGCGGCGGTAGGCCGTGAGATGGGCCAGGGCCGTATCGAGGCCGCCGCCCCGGGCGAGCGCCAGCGCTGCGGGCACGGTGGTGAACGACGCGCCGGGGGCGAGCCGTTCGCGCCACTGGTGCTCGGCGTCGGTCGGCCCGTGGAGCGCGGCGTACGTACCGTGAGCCCGCTCCCCGGTCTCCCACCGCCAGCCGGTCGGCGACTCGATCTGCCACACCCATGCGTCGCCGGTGGTGCGGTCGGTGAGCGCGCCCATGGGCAGATGGCCGTCGGAGGGCCAGCCGCCGCGGCTGTGGAGGACGAGGGCGGCGCGGCTGTCGTGCTGGTGGGCGTCCCGGCTGAGGTCGACGATCCGGGTGCGCAGGGGTTCGCTCGCCCAACGGCATTCGGCGAGCCAGTCGTTGCGGGCCAGGTGCACATCGAGCGCGTCGGGGGAGGGGAGCCCGCCGAGGGTGAGGCTGGTGACGGCCTGAACGGTCAGCGGGGCGGTGCCCTCGTTGGCGAGCCGGACCTCGCCGCGCAGCACCGGCAGCCCGTCGGGGGAGGACAGCCGGACCTCGGCGGTCAGGCCGGTGTCCGGGTCGTGGAGGTCGAACGTCAGCCGGTGCCAGCCCTGGCTGCCCCGCATGTCCTGTACGGCCCGGTGGCCCCGGTAGCGCAGCCGGGCGCCCAGCGCGGTCTCGATGCCGCGCTGCCCGGACCACTCGCTGCCGTGGCCGAGGGCCAGCACTTCGACAAGCGGCAGCGGGGCGGAGTGGGGGCTGCTGGACCGCTCGGGGGAAGGCCCTTCGGGGGAAGGCCCCTCGCCGTCCGGAATCGTCAGCCGTACGAGCCGCACCACCCCGTCGACGCCCGTCGCGAAGTGGGCCGTGAGGCGCGCGTGGCCCCAAGTGAACACTTCCAGGGCGCCGTCTGACGCCACCTCGGATGCCGTACCGGTCAACGTGTCCCCTCCTGGTCGGTACCTGGTCCGTGTCTGATCCGTCCGTGATTCCCTGTTGCGTTCTTTCTCTTGACGACCCCTATGTGACCGGTCACAATCCTGGCATGAATGTGACCGGTCACACAAGACGGCCAGGAATCCGCGATGTGGCGAGTGCGGCGGGCGTCTCGTACCAGACGGTCTCGCGGGTGATCAACAACCATCCGAGCGTCAAGCCGTCGACCCGCGAGCGCGTGCTCGCCGCCATCGAGGAGCTGGGCTTCCGCCGCAGCGCCACCGCCCTCGCCCTGGCCAGCGGACGCGCGCGTTCGGTGACCGTGCTGACCGCCAACACCATGCACTACGGCTACGCAGCGACCCTCCAGGGCATCGAGGAAGCCGCCCGCGCCTCCTCCTACGCGGTCGGCATCGGCGTGCTGGAAACCGCCGACGAGGCCGCCGTACGCGCCGAGGTGCAGCGCGCGGCCGATGCCGGCGGCGGGCTGATCGTGATGGCGTACGACACCGCGGGCGTACGGGCGCTGGCGGCGATCCCGGAGGAACTGCCGGTGGTGGGCGTGGTGGAGACCCCCGCGAGCCCGCCGGGCGAACACCGTCCCTGGGTGTGGACCGACGACCGGGAGGCGGCCCGCGCCGCCACCCGCCATCTGCTGGGCCTCGGCCACGAGACCGTGCACTACGTCGCGATCCCCTCCAGCACCCGCCGCACCGGCCAGCGCACCGCGGGCTGGCGGGACGCGCTGCGTGAGGCCGGGGCGGCCGAGCAGCGTCCGGTGGCGGGCAGCTGGGACCCGGCCAGCGGCTACCGGGCCGGGCAGAAGCTGGCCCGCGACCCGTCGGTCACCGCGATCCTGTGCGGCAACGACGACCTGGCGCTCGGTGTGATCCGCGCGCTCCACGAGGCGGGCCGGGCGATCCCCGGCGAGGTGAGCGTGGCCGGATTCGACGACGCGCCGCACTCCGCGTATCTCACCCCCTCCCTGACCACCGTGCGGCTGGACTTCACGGGGCTTGGCCGGGCCGCCTTCGGGCTGCTGTACGGGCTGGTCGAACAGGCCGAGCCGGTCGCCCCGCACCCCGTTTCCGTACCCGAGCTGATCATCCGGGAGAGCTCCGGCCCGCCGCCCCGGTGAGCGCCACGGCCCCTGACGCCACACCACACCCCTCCGCGTAACCCCCCACTCCGTGTACGCCCCGCCCCGCCCCGCCCCCGCCCCGCCCCCGCACTCCGACGACGCAGTGAGGCAGAGAACCGCGATGAGAAGAGTCCTCCCCGCCCTCGCCCTGATATGCGCCACCGCCCTGACCGCCACCGCCTGCAGCGACGCGACCTCCGCGGGCGGCGACGACACCGGCGGCGCGACCAAGACGAAGGTCGACCCCACGGCCCGGCTCGACGGCGTCAAGCTGACGATGTGGACCGCGCAGAACACGGTCAACGCCCCCAAGCAGGTCATCGAGGCGTTCGAGAAGGCCACCGGCGCCAAGGTCGACGTCCAGCCCATCCCCGACCTCTACGAACAGAACGTGCCGACCAAGCTCGCCGCGGGCGACCGGCCGGACCTGATGTTCTGGCAGCCCAGCATCTCCACCCTCCCCTTCATCCAGCCGCAGCGGAATCTGCTCACCCTCGACGGAGAGCCCTGGGAGGCGAAGCTCGGCGACACCGAGAAGAGCCTGGGCGTGATCGGCGGCAAGCGCTACGCCGCCATCGTCACCAGCCCCGCCATGCTCGGCGTCTACTACAACAAGGACGTCTTCAAGAAGGCCGGTATCGCCGAGAAGGACTTCCCCAAGAGCTACGCGGACCTGCTCGCCCTCGGCCACCGCATCAAGGACAAGGTGCCGGGCACCGCGCCCTTCTACGAGGCGGGCGGTGACAAGTGGCCGCTGCAGTGGCAGGTCCAGGTGCAGCTGACCGACCTGGACAAGCAGTGGTGGGACGGGCTCAACAAGAACGAGAACAAGTGGACCGACCCGACCGTCGTCAAGGCCATCACCACCTACAAGGACAAGCTGCTCGGCGCCGGGCTCGCCCAGAAGAACTACAAGACCGGTACCTTCACCGACTCCGCGGACGCCCTGTGGAACGGCGATGCGGGCATGGTCCTCAACGTCACGTCCTTCCAGACCCAGATCCAGGCCAAGCACAGCACCGCCGAGATCGACAAGAAGCTCGGCTGGTTCCCCGTCGCCAACTCCAGCGCCACCGGCCTGTACTCCCCGGACCAGACCAACGGTGTCGTCGCCTTCAAGACCGGTGACGAGAAGCGGCAGAACGCCGCCCGCCAGTTCCTGGCCTTCTGGCTCGGCCCCGACTACGCCGACTACATCAAGACGATGAAGATCCCGTCCGTCGAGCCGTCCGTGCCGACCCCCGACGGGCTGCCGCAGACCGCCAAGGACCAGGTCGCCGCGTTGCCCAAGGCCATCGGGGTGTTCCAGGCCAAGGCCATCGTCGCCCCCGATCTGCACCTCGCCCTCGGCGACATGATCTACGGCAAGAAATCGCCGGAACAGGTCGCCAAGTGGGTGCAGGACCAGTTCGCCCAGGTGGCCAAGGCCCAGAACGCTCCGGGCTTCTGAGCGAGGAGGAGGGCCAGCCGTGGCAGACACCGCCGTACGTACGCGCTCCCGGTCCGGCCGGGGCAGCGGAGGTGCAGGGGTCGGCGGGCGGGCGAAGAACGTGGGGCGGCTGCCGAGGGCGGCCGTGCACCACCCCTGGTGGTTCGCGCTGCCGGCCGTGGTGGTCTTCGCGGGCTTCTTCCTGCTGCCGAACCTGCTGAACTTCTTCTACCCGTTCACCAACTGGTCGGCGTACCACACCGATATCTCCTTCGCCGGACTCGACAACTTCACCACCATCGCCGACGACGGCTCGCTGCTCCGCGCCATCCGCACCACCCTGGTGTACGCGGTGCTCGCGGCGCTCTTCCAGAACGTCTTCGGGCTGGTGCTGGCCCTGCTGCTGGAGCAGGACACCCGCTTCAACCGCTTCTTCCGCGCGGTGTTCTTCCTGCCCGTGCTGATCTCCGCGCTCGCCGTCGGCTATGTCTTCCAGGCCCTGCTCGACCAGGACGGCGCGGTCAACCAGCTGCTGGGCACGGACATCCCGTGGCTGGGCTCCACCACCTGGACGATGGTGCTGGTCAGCGCCATTCACGGATGGAAGTGGATGGGGCTGGCCATGCTCATCTACCTCGCCGGGCTCAAGGGCATCCCCGGCGAC
This sequence comes from Streptomyces sp. NPDC059679, assembly GCF_042734105.1. Taxonomy (NCBI): domain Bacteria; kingdom Bacillati; phylum Actinomycetota; class Actinomycetes; order Kitasatosporales; family Streptomycetaceae; genus Streptomyces; species Streptomyces sp. NPDC059679. The sequence goes on from NZ_JBHWES010000007.1 coordinate 35,051, forward strand.
ATGCTGGAGGCCGCCAAGGTCGACGGCGCCGGCGCCTGGCGGACGTTCTGGTCGATCCGCTTCCCGATGCTCGCGCCCGCGGTCACCTTCAATGTGACCACCGCGCTGATCGGTTCGATGAACACCTTCGACATCGTGCAGGCGACCACGGGCGGCGGCCCGGCGTCCTCCACCGAGGTCTTCAACATCTACATGTTCCGGGTCTTCGGACAGGGCCTGTACGCGCAGGCGTCCGCGATGAGCCTGGTGCTCTTCCTGGTGGTCGTGGCCGTCGCGATCCCGCTCGTGATCGGACTGCGCCGAAGGGAGCAGATGCTGTGAGCAGGGGGCACCGCCCAGCGGTAGCTGGGGGAGCACGCGCGGCTGCCGGCCCGCACTCGACGACGATGCCCGCACCTGCGCCGCGCGGGCGGAGAAGCGAACGAGACGACACTGTGAGCGCTCTGGTCATGACTCCCACCGCCCGGGTCTGGCGGTACGCGCGCCCCGCCCTCGTCCTGCTGCTCGCCGCGCTCGCCGTCGGCGTACCGCTGTGGCTGGTGCTGGCCACCTCGGCCAAGCCCCAGGGCGAAGCCGTCAAGCCCAACCTCGACCTGCCAGGACACTGGCAGCCCGGCGCCAACTACGACAAGGCCCTCAGCGAGGGCGAGATGGTGCGCGGCTTCGTCAACAGCCTGCTGGTCGTGGCGCCCTCGGTGGTGCTGGTCCTGGTGCTGGGCGCGGGCGCCGCCTGGGTCTTCGCCCGGCGGCGGGGGCGGCTGGTGTCGGCCGCGTACGCCCTCACCATCAGCGGGCTGCTGCTGCCGCCCGCCGTGATCACCATCGTCATGGAGCTGCGCCAGCTGGGCCTGGCCAACACCCGCCCCGGCATGATCGCCGTCTACACCGGGATGTATCTGTCCACGTCGATCTTCTTCATGACCGGCTTCATCCGCACCATCCCCCTGGAGCTGGAGGAGGCCGCGCGGATGGACGGCGCCTCGCCGCTGCGCGTCTTCGCGCGGATCATTCTGCCGCTGCTGCGGCCCGTGATCGCCACCGCGACGATCATGGTGATGCTCTACGCCTGGAGCGACATCTTCTACGCCTTCTTCGTCCTGGGCGGAGGGGACAAGGCGACGCTGCCGCTGGGCCTCTACAAGGTCGCCGGCGCACAGCTCTACCTCAACAACTGGCATCTGGTCTTCGCCTATGTGGTGGTCATGAGCCTGCCCATGGTCGCGGTGTTCCTGATTGCCCAGCGAAAGATCGTTTCTGGAATCACCAGTGGAGCCGTCAAGTAACTGGAGGTCCTGTGAGAAGAGTTCCCATGAGAAAGCGACGAGTTCTCGCCACCGTCGTGGCCGGGGTGGCGGCGCTGATCGCCGCCACCCTGCCCGGCGCCTCGTACGCGGATGGCCAAAACCCCGGAACGTCCAAGGCGGCGGCCCAGCGCGTCTCCGTCGACCTCGCCGCGAGCGAGGGCCCGGTGCTGCACGGTGCCAACGGGGCGCTGTACGGGCTGAGCGACGACGGCGTACCCAGCGACGCCGTCCTCGCCCCGCTCAAGCTGACCGCCATCTCGCAGAAGCCGGAGGGCGGGGCCCAGCACCCCAACGGCGACGCGCTGACGGTCTCCAAGCCGTACTTCCGCAACGGCGGCGGCGATGTGTACGTCATGATGCAGGACATCTACTCCCAGTGGCCGTACCAGGATCTGGGTTTCGACGACTACCTCCCCAAGGTCGAGAAGATCGCCAAGGATGTGGCGGGCGCGCCGCACAGCGAGCGCTTCGTCTATGTGCCGTTCAATGAGCCCGACTGGATCTGGTACAAGCTCAACTCCTCCGACACCGCCACCTACCAGAAGGGCCGGGACCGCTTCTTCGCCGAGTGGAAGACGGCCTACCAGCGCATCCGCTCCATCGACCCCGACGCCCGGATCGCCGGACCCAACGAGGCGTACTACGACACCCGCTTCCTCCCGGAGTTCCTGACCTGGGCGAAGGCCAACAAGGTGCTGCCGGACGTGATGACCTGGCATGAGCTGTCGTCGGGCTCGCTGAAGGACTTCCAGGGCCACTACGACGCCTATCGCGCGCTGGAGAAGAGCGTCGGGATCTCGCCGCGCCCGATCAGCATCGACGAGTACGCCAACCGCCGCGACCTGTCCGTCCCGGGCCAGCTGGTCCAGTGGGTGTCGATGTTCGAGCGCAACAAGGTGTACGCCAACCATGCCTACTGGGACGCCGCCGGCAACCTCAGCGGCAATGTCGTACGGTCCAACATCCCCAACGGCGGCTGGTGGTTCTTCCGCTGGTACGCCGGGATGACCGGCCGGACCGTCAAGGTCACCCCGCCCACCGCCAACGCCATCGACACCCTCCAGGGCCTGGCCTCGTACGACCCGTCCCGCAAGCAGGCGCAGATCCTGGTGGGCGGCTCGGCGGGCGCCGCGGACGTGGCAGTCCAGCACGTCGACCGCGACCTGTTCGGCTCGCGGGTGGTGGCGACCGTCTCCGAGGCCGAGTGGTCCGGCTACGAGGGCGCGGCGGCGCCGCCGCGCGTGCTGTCCCGGAGCGAGGTCAAGGTCGGCGCGGACGGCTCGGTGACCGTGCCGCTGACCGGTATGAAGACGATGTCCGCGTACCGGATCACGCTCACCCCGGCCGGCACCGGCACCCCGCGGGCAGCCGACGTGCCGTGGAGCGCGTCGTACGAAGCGGAGTCCGCGGCGATCACTGACGGCCAGATCTACACCCAGGGCACCGTCTCCAACGCCAACGGCTACGCCGCCTCCGGCACCAAGGACGTCGGCTCCCTCAACAAGTCCACCAGCAAGGTCGCCTTCAAGGTCGACGTCCCCAGGACCGGGGCCTATGACCTCGCGATCTTCTACGGCAACCAGACCGGCGCCCCCTCCACCCAGACCCTGACCGTCGACGGCCAGTCCGCGCAGCCGGTCACCTACCCCTCCACGCTCAACTGGACCTACCGCGGCATCCAGCACATCACCGTCCGGCTGGGCGCGGGCAGCCACACCCTCGCCCTGGCCCACGACAAGGGTGAGGTCACCCTCGACAAGATCGACCTGACGGCTGCCACCACCCCCGCCGCCTCCTACGAGGCCACCCTGGCGGACCCCTCCGGCAGCCCGCGCTACGACTACTCCTCGGCGGCCGGCGTCGGCACCGGGTCCCTGGTGCTCGACGGCCCGGACGCCGCGGTCTTCGACGTGTACGCGCCGCGCGACGGCTACTACACCGTGACCCCGCGCGGCTCCGGCGCCCCCGTCAAGCTGTCCCTGCACGGCACCGCCACGGCCACCGCCCCCGAGCGGGCCGAGCGCCTCTTCCTCACCGCGGGCAACAACCGCGTCACCGCCACCTCCGCCACCGGATCCGCCGTCCGGCTCTCCTCCCTCGACGCGACGGGCGCGGGCGACACCACGGCACTCGCCTCGTACGAGGCCGAGAGCGGCACCCTGGGCGGGGCCGCCGCCAAGACCTCCAGCGACTACGCCTCGGGCGGCGCCTACGTCGGCTCGCTCGGCGCGGGCGCGGCCAACAACCTCAAGCTGACCGTCCAGGCCCCCTCGGCGGGCCGCTACCTGCTGATCGTCGACTACGCCAACAACCAGCGCGCGGACGGCCACCAGTACAACACCAACATCATCTCCCGGACCGCCGATATCGCGGTCGGGGGCGGCGCGGCCCAGCGCGTCACCTTCAAGAACACCTGGACCTGGAACGACTACTGGAGCGTGGCCGTCCCGGTCGACCTGGCGAAGGGTGCGAACACGCTGACCTTCTCCAACGCGAGCTCGTACGCCCCGAACATCGACCGCGTCCAGCTCGCCCCGGTGACGGGCTGAGACCGGAGTGAGCCCACGCGCCCCCGTATGGCGGATCAGCCCGCCATATGGGGGCGCGCCACGTGGTGGTGCGCGGCGGCCTCCTCGGTGGGGGTGGGGCAGCCCACCGTGGCGGTCACGGCGGTCAGCAGCACCACCGAGTCCTCCACCGCCACCAGCGCGTGGCGCTCCTGCGGGATGCGCTGCACCTGCCCCGCGATGAGCTCCAGCCGGACATGGCCGGTCTTGCCCGCGGTCAGCCGGACATGCCCGTGCAGCACCTGCAGGCTGGCCGCCGGGGGCGCGTTGTGCTCGTCGAGCTCGCAGCCGGCGACCATGGCGATCACGCTCTGCCGCAGCGGCCCGTCGTGCAGGAAGAGATGTGAGCTTCGGCCGTGGGGATCGGTCTTGGCCCGGTCCAGGTGGTGACGTGCGAGTGCGGTGAGGTCGTCCATGGTTGTCCTCGATCGGCCGTGTCTGGTCGTCGCCGGGTCACCTCAATCGTCACTGGCTAACGTGGTCTGCGCCAGTCGCACAGCCGGGAAACAGACGAGGCACAGAGAGGTTCTTCCGCCGTGGCCGACTTCCTGACCGTACTGACCACCACCGACACGCCAGAGAAGGCCGAGGCACTGGCGCGCGGGGCCGTGACCGCGCGGCTTGCGGCCTGCGCGCAGATCAGCCAGCCCGTGACGTCCGTGTACCGGTGGCAGGGCGAGATCGAGACGGCCGCCGAGTGGCAGGTGCTGTTCAAGACCACCGCGGCGCGGTACGGGGAACTGGAGGCGCACCTCCGCGAGGCGCACGACTACGAGACGCCGGAGATCATCGCGACGCCGATCATGCAGGGGAGTGAGGACTACCTGGGGTGGGTGGTGGAACAGACGACGATCGACTGAGCGTGTGGCCGGGGGCGTATCGGCTGGGCATACGACTCAGCCGGAGTCCGCCAGCGCCTTCTCGATCCCCCGCTCGAGCGGCCCCAGGAAGTGCGGGTCCGGTTTGAAGGCCGCGTCCAGCGCGGCCTTGCTCGCCGCGATGGCCTCCCGCGCCCCGCCGAAGAGCCACGTCAGATCGTGCGGCTCGGCGACGCCGACCCCGTACGCGTCGATGCCCGCCGCCTCGCACAGCGCCAGCGCCCGGCGGATATGGAAGTCCTGGCTCACCAGCACCGCCCGGTGCACGCCGAAGATCCGCTCGGCGCGGCTGCACGAGTCCCAGGTGTCGAAGCCCGCGTAGTCACTGACGATGCGCGCGTCCGGCACACCGTGCCGGACGAGATAGGCGCGCATCGCGTCCGGCTCGTCGTAGTCGTGCCGGCTGTTGTCGCCGGTCACCAGGATCGCGCGGACCTTGCCCCGCTCGTACAGCTCGGCGGTCGCGTCGAGGCGGTGCGCCAGATACGGGGACGGCTCGCCGTTCCACAGCCCGGCGCCGAAGACCACCGCCACCGGCGCCTTGGGGACGTCGGCGACCGTACGGACCCGGGCGTCGGTGGACAGCCGCAGCCAGGTCGCGGGCAGCAGCGCGAGCACGCTGAGGCCCATCACCACCTGGACGACGCGGCGCTGCCCGCGCCGGGTCCTGGGCAGGCGCAGCCGCGCCCGCACGGCCCGCACCGCTCTCCGTACCCGCTCTCCGGCACCCATCCGTCCACCGCTTTCTCCGCTGTCCGACTGGACTGACGCCGATCACGGCTGATCGGTTGCGTGGTCAGTTCGGTCGGCAGACGCCGCCGCATTACTCTGGTCACCCTCCCCGTCAGCGAAAACAGCAGGTGATCCCGTCGTGCCCCCGACCCCGCCCCCGATCCCCAAAGCAGAGCTCCACCTCCACATCGAGGGCACCCTCGAACCCGAGCTGGCCTTCGCGCTCGCCGAGCGCAACGGCGTCGAGCTCCCGTACGCCACCCAGGACGAGCTGCGCGCCGCGTACTCCTTCACCGACCTCCAGGACTTCCTGGACCTCTACTACGCGCTGATGGCGGTGCTGCGCACCGAGGACGACTTCGCCGACCTCACCAACGCCTATCTCGCCCGCGCCCGCGCACAGGGCGTCCGGCACGCCGAGATCTTCTTCGACCCGCAGGCCCACACCGCGCGCGGCGTCGCGATCGGCACGGTCATCGACGGCCTGACGCGCGCGCTGGACGCGGCGGAGCGGACGTACGGCATCACCACCCGCCTGATCATGTGCTTCCTGCGCGACGAGAGCGCCGAGTCCGCCCTGGAGACCTTCGAGGCGGCCCGCCCCTACCTGGACCGCCTCGCGGCCGTCGGCCTCGACTCGGCGGAGGTCGGCAACCCGCCGTCGAAGTTCCGCGAGGTGTACGCCCGGGCGCGGGAGGCGGGGCTCAAGTGCGTGGCGCACGCGGGGGAGGAGGGGCCGCCCGCGTACGTATGGGAGGCGCTGGACATCCTCGGCGTCGACCGCGTCGACCACGGCGTACGCTCCCTGGAAGACGAGGCCCTGGTCGCCAGGCTGGTCGCCGACCAGATCCCGCTGACCGTATGCCCGCTGTCCAACGTCCGGCTGCGCGTCATCGACCGGCTCGAGGACCACCCACTGCGCGCCATGCTGGACGCGGGCCTGCTGGTGACGGTGAACTCCGACGACCCGGCGTACTTCGGGGGCTACGCGGGGGACAACTTCGACGCGGTGCGGGACGCGCTCCGCCTGGACGACGCCACGCTGCGAGCGCTCGCGCGGAACTCCTTCCGCGCCTCCTTCCTGGACGAGGCGGCGCGGGCGGCGTACCTGAAGGAGGTCGACGCGCACGGCGTGTGAGCGCGGCCGCGCGGGCGGGGCGGGTGACCCCCGCTCCGCCCCCTCCGTGGCATCGCCATGCGGCTTCGCCGCGAAGCAGGTGCGAGCCCCGGATCCCGGGAGCCCCCGGCTACCCACAGGACCGGTTGTGGCTCGCTCATTGACGGTGTGCCCTCGCAGGCACAGGCCGCGCTTCGTGGCGGAGCCACAGCAATCATCACTGTCAGTCCTTGACGGAGCCTGTGGAAAGGCCACCCTGCCAGTAGCGCTGGAGCAGGAGAAAGGCCGCGACGAGCGGGAGGATCGAGACGAGTGATCCGGTGATGACGATCGAGAACAGGGGTTGCGCGCCGCCCACCCCACTCGCCTGGGCCTGCCACTGGGCCAGGCCGATGGTCACGGGATACAGCTTCGGGTTGTTGAGCATGATCAGGGGCAGGAAGTAGTTGTTCCAGCTGGCGACGAGCTGGAAGAGCAGGACGGTGACGAATCCCGGCAGGAGGAGACGGAAGCCCACTTGCCAGAAGATGCGGATCGCGCCGGCTCCGTCCATCCGTGCGGCGTCGATGAGGCTGTCGGGGACAGCGTCCTCGGCGTACACCCGCATCAGGTAGAGCCCGAAGGGGCTCATCAGCATCGGCACGATCACCGCGAGCGGCGTGTTGACCAGCCCGATCTTACTGAACAGAAGGTATGTCGGAAGCGTCAGCACGGTGCTGGGCACCATGATCGATCCCAGCACGATGGAGAAGAGCAGATTGCGGCCCGGGAAGCGGAACTTGGCGAAAGCGTAGCCACCCAGGGTGGCCAGAAAGGCCGCCCCGACCGAGCTGACCACGGCGTAGAGGGCGGTGTTGAGCAGCCACTGGCCGTAGATTCCGCCGTTGTAGGTGAACACGTCATGCACGTTCTGGAAGAAGTCGAAGCCGCCGCCGAACCACAGGCCGAACGTGGAGAACAGTGAGCCGTTGTCCTTGGTGGCCGAGACGATGAGCCAGAACAGCGGCAGCAGGAAATAGATCAGGAACGCCAGCATCAGCAGGGTGAGCACGTTGCTGCGTCGGCCGGGCTGACGGGAAGCCCCGAGGGAAGAAACCGCGGTTGAAGTGGTGTGGCTGGTCATGACCGGCGGGCCCTCCGATGGGACGCGAGTTGCACGGCGTAGGAGACGACCACGATCACCACACCGAGCAGGAAGGAGACGGCCGAGGCGTAGTTCACATCCTGGTTGGTGAAGGCGAGCGTGTAGGCGTACATGTTCGGCGTGTACGAGGCGCTGATGGCGTCCGGCGCGATCCCGGCCAGCAGCTTGGGCTCGTTGAACAGCTGGAAGGTGCCGATCACCGAGAAGATGACGCTCAGCATGAGCGCCTGCCGGATGGCGGGGATCTTGATGTGCCAGGCGATGCGCCAGGCTCCGGCGCCGTCCATGGCCGCGGCCTCGTACAGGGTCGGCGGGATCGACTGGAGGGCGGCGAACAGGATGATCATGTTGTAGCCGACGAACTCCCAGGTCACGATGTTGGCGAGGGAGGCGAGTATCCAGTCAGGGGTGAGGAACCCGGGGGTGCCCAGGCCGACATCCCGAGCCAGTTGGGCGAACGGGCCGAAGTCCGGACCGTACAGATAGCCCCACATCAGCGCGGCGATGACGCTGGGGATCGCGTACGGGATGAAGATGCCCAGCCGGATGAGACGCGGGAAGCGCAGTCGGCCGCTGTCCAGGGCGAGGGCGAAGAACAGGGCGGCGCCGAGCATGACGGGCACCTGGATGACAAGGAACCGCGCCATCCGCAGCACGCTGTCCCGGAAGATGGGATCATCCAGTGCCTGCCGGTAGTTGGCGAGGCCGGCGAAGACCTTGCCGCCGATCAACTGCTCCCGGTACAGGCTGAGATAGCCGGCGTAGCCGAGGGGGATCACGAGCAGGGCTACGAAGAGGATCACAAAGGGGGCGGCGAACGCGTACGCGGTCAGCGCCTCGCGGGTGGAGCGCCGCCACGGGCGGCGGGTGGTGTGGATGACCGGCGGCGAGACGGGGCGTGCGGGCGCCGGTGGGGCGGTTCGGCTCATGTCGTTTCTTTCCTCCACCCCCGTGGACACCGGTGGTGGTCCACGGGGGTCGGGTGTGCTCCGGTCAGCTGACGGTGAAGCCCTGTTTCTTGGCGTATCCGGTGACCGAGTCCTGCCACTGGGTGAGCGCGGCGGTGAGGTCCTGCCTGCGGGTCATCGCCTTGCCGACGGTCTCGTTGAAGGTGTTGAAGACGTAATCCTGGAAGGGGCTCCAGGTGAAGTCCGTCTTGACCGTCTTGGCGATGTCGGAGAAGACCCGGTTCACCTTCTGTCCGCCGAAGAAGGGCAGCGACTCGTCCAGGAACTTCTGGTCGTTGAGCTGTGCCGTCGTGGCCGGGAAGAGCGACTGTTTGGAGGCCAGCATCTTCGTCGACGCGGGATCGCTGTTCAGGAACTGAGCGAGGGCCGCCGCGGCGGCGGGGTGCTTGCTGGTGCGGATGACCGCACTGGTGGACCCGCCCATGTTCCCCGATGCCGGCTCTCCGGCGTCCCATTGGGGAAGGGGCGCGACGCGCCATTTGCCCGCCGTCTTCTTGGCGGTTCCCTGGAGGAACATCGGGCCCCAGGCAGCGGTGAGCCATGTGGCGTATTTGCCGCTCGCCAGACCGCGGTACCACTGGTCGTTGAAGTCGGGGTCGGTCGAGACGTTCCCCGACTTGAGCAGACCGCTCCAGTAGTCGCTCACCTTCCGGGCAGCCGAGTCATCGATGCCGACCCTGAGGCTCGTGGGCGTGGGGCTCTTGAACGGCCGTGATCCCGCCTGCCACAGCAGTCCGGTGTAGACCGTGCCATTGGTCGGGGGAAGGTTGGTCAGGTACGCCTTCGGGTCGGCCTTGTGGAGCTTCTCGGCCGCGGTGGCGAACTCTGCCCAGGTCGTCGGTACTTTGATGTGGTACTTGTCGAAGATGTCCTTGCGGTAGAGCATCCCCATGGGTCCGCTGTCCTGCGGGATGGCGTAGACCGAGGAGCCCTGCGAGACCTGGCCCCACGCCCATCCCGGGAACTTGCTCCTGATCTTGTCGGCTCCGTACGGGGCCAGGTCGAGCAGGCTCTTGGTGATGGCGAAGGAGGGGACCTCGTGCGTCTCCAGCTGGACCACGTCGGGGGCCCCGCTGCCCGCCTTCAGCGCGGTGCGGAGTTTGGGGTACTCGGCTGCGGGCTGGCCGGCGTTGACCACCTTGACCTTGATGTTGGGGTACTTCTTCTCGAAGAGCTTGACCTCGTCCTCGATACCGTTCAGCCAGCTCCAGAACTCGATCGTGGCCGGCTTCTTCAGCTCGGCGGCCATGTCGACGGATTTGGGGGTGCCACCACCCGCCCCGTTCGACGAGCCGCCGGAGCAGGCCGTGAGCACGAGCAGGGCGAGCCCGCCGACGGCTGTGGTGAACAGGCGCGAACGCCTGCCCGTTGTCGGAGATTTCATCGTATCTTCTCCTGTCTGTCACTGTTCGCCGTGTTCTTGGCGGACTCGGTGTTCCGGGCGCTTTCTGCCTGCTCGGTGGTCCGCTCGATGAGCACCCGGACATCCCACGGTCCGAGCGATAGTTCCGATCCGGCATCGAGGGCTTCGCCGGAAAGGAGATCCGTGACGGGCGCGGGCAGGCGTGCGGATGCCGTCTCCCACGACCAATTGCTGACGAACCGCAGGCGGCGTCCGTCGGCCGCGCGAGCCCCGGTCACGGTGACGCAGGCGGGCGTGGTGCTCCACGGGTCGTCGGGCAGGGTCGTCTCCGCCACCCAGCGGGCGAGGTCCCGTGCCATGGCCGCATCGGGCAGCGTGCCGGTGTAGGTGACGCGGCCGGCACCGTGCTCGTTGGTCACGACGGCGGGCCAGCGGCCCACGTGCTTGTGCTCGTACCACGCCAGTGGCGTGGCGGTGTCCGGTACGAGAGCGTCAGCCCAGGCCGTCGCGTGGCCGTCCAGCCCCCGTACGGGCACCGGCTCGGCGAGGTTGCTGTACTCCAGGTAGTGCGCCCCGACGGCCTCCCGCAGGATTCCGGGCATGACCTGAGGGCGTGGCCTGGCGTCCTCGTCCGCATAACCGGAGCGGAAGGTGAGCAGTAGGTGGCCGCCGTGATGCGCGTACCGTTCAAGGAGCCGCAGGAGTTCGTCGCTCGCCACATACAGGGCGGGCACCACCAGCACCGGCCAGCGGGCGGCGATCGCCCCGGCGTCCGTCCCCAACTGCTCCGGGCTCAGTACGGCGGCCTGGAGGCCGGCGTCGAACAGGCCGCGATGGAGGGTCGCGACGACGCGGTCGTACGCCCTCCGGTCAGGGTCCCCGCCGGTCCCCGCAGCGATGGGCGGCTGGAACTCCAGTGCCCACTTGCTCTCCAGCGAGTAAAGGATCGCTACCTCGGCCTCGGGCTCCAGACCGGCGAGCACGGCCCCGGCCCGTCGCAACTCCTCACCCGTTCGGGTCAACTCGTCGTAGCAGCGGCCCGGTTCCAGGCTGTGCCCAAGAACTCCGCCCCAGTGCGTCTCCAAGCCGAAATGCAGGGTGTGCCAGTGCCAGTACTCGACCGCGGCGGCGCCCCGGGCGACCATCGCCCAAACGGCCTGCCGCCACTGACCGTCGTAGGCCGGGTAGTTGACGTGTGACTCGCCGATGGACTGGGCGTGCGTCTCGGTGACGAGGAAGGGCTCGCGGCGGATCCCGTATGACAGGTCGGCCTTGAGGTACAGCCCCCAGGCGCCGAACCAGGGCAGCCACCACGGGCGGCCCGCCGCCGGCGTTTCAACGGGTGCCGGGTGCCGCATTCCCTCCTGCATGGGGAAGTAGATATTGGTGGCGGTCACGTCCAGCCGCTGTCCGAGCGCCACTTCGTCGAGGGCCTTGCGCCCCATGTCCATGCAGGTCGTGACGAACTGCCCGGGGGTCGCGAGTTCGCGTACGATTTCGGCCTGCCAGCCGATGAACTCGGTGGTGAGCCGGGCCTGGTAGCGGCGCCACGCCAGGTCGTAGGACGGCGTGGTGTTGCCGTCCGGTGTCCACAGTTGCGACCAGTCGCTGATCCGGTGGGACCAGTAGGTCAGCCCCCAGCGGTCGTTGAGTGTGTCCACGTCGCGGTACGCCGTACGCAGGTGGTCGACGAAGCCCTGGAACACGGCGGGGTTGTGCAGCAACTCGATGCCGGGTTCGTTGTCGACCTGCCAGCCGATGACGGCCGGGTGGCCTGCGTAGCGCCGGACGATCTTGCGGATGACCCGTTCCGCGAGATATCGGAAGGTCGGGTGGGTGAAGTCCACGTCCTGGCGCCCGCCGTACGGGATGGGCAGTCCCGGTCTTCGGTGCGCAGTCGTCTCCGGGTACTTGTGGCGCAGCCACGGCGGGACGGCGTACGTCGGCGTGCCGATGATGACCGAGATGTCCCTGGCGTGAGCCTCGTCCAGGACCGGTTGGAGCCAGTCGAGCGCGAAGCGCCCGTCTTCGGGTTCCCAGGTCGACCAGACCGATTCGCCGACACGGATCACCGAAAACCCGGCCTGCGCCATCAGGTCCAGGTCGGCGGTCAGTCGCTCGTAGGGCTGATACTCGGCGTAGTAGGCGGCGCCGAACAGGACCTGCTTACGGTCCGAGTTGACCAAATCCGCAGTCGGGTTGACGGGCATTCGGTCATCGGCCGTAACGGTATTGGTAACGTTAACAGTTATGGCTTGAAGCTGCGACGCGTCGGCGTTCGCGTTCATGAGATCGGTTTCCTTGTGTCAGTTCCGGGCCGCTGGACCCGTGCTGCCGCGTACGACCAGTTCGGGCTGGACCACGGTCAGCTTGTCCCGGGCTCCCGTGCCCTTGATCTGGTCCATGAGCAGATCGAGGGCGAGCCGTCCCGCCTCGTCGAAGTCCTGGCGCACTGTGGTGAGCGGCGGCCAGAAGTAGGCGGCTTCGGGGATGTCGTCGAAGCCGACCAGGCTCACATCGCCCGGCACGTCGAGGCCGGCCTCCCGGAGGGCGAGGAGCACTCCGAGGGCCATCTGGTCGTTGGCGGCGAAGACGGCGGTGACGTTCTTGCGCCGGGCGAGCCGTTTGCCCTGCTCGTAACCCGATCGCGCGGTCCAGTCCCCGCGCAGCGGCGGCGGCGCCATCCGTCCGGCCTCGGTGAGCGCCGTGCGCCAGGCGGCTTCGCGGGCCCTCGCCGAGGGCCAGGTCACCGGTCCCGAGACGTGCCAGACCGTCTTGTGGCCGAGAGACAAGAGGTGCTCCGTGGCCTGACGGGCGCCCGCATGCTGGGCGATGCCGACCACAGGGGCGGAGTCCTGCTCGATGTCGACGTCCACGACGACCACGGGCGTGTTTCTGCTCAGATGCCGCAGCGCTTCCGCCGCCCAGTCGTGCGGTGCGGACAGGATGACGCCGGCGAGCGACTCCGACATCAGGTCGCGCATCACCTCTCCACCCGAGTTCTGGCCGGTGGACTCCAGTGTGGTGACCCGCACGGTGTAGTCGGCGTCGCGGGCCGCCTGCTCGATACCGAACAGCGTGGTCGCGGGTCCGTACAGCCTGGTGTCGAAGGCCACGACACCGAGTACGCGTGACATGCCGGTCACCAGCGTCCGCGCGGCGCTGTTGGGCCGGTAGCCCAATTCCGCCACTGCCGCCAGGACCCGGGCACGGGTGCTGGTCTTGACTCCGGGGCTCTCGTTGAGCACCCGCGACACGGTCATCACGGAGACCTGCGCCAGTCGCGCCACGTCGCCGAGGACCGGAGGGCGCACGGGCCGGTCAGCGGACGGCGTCACAGGACATCACGTGGAGATCACTCCCTTTGTTTCCGGGGTGTTGCAGCGGACGTTAACGTTAACGACGCTTACCGGGCAAGACCTCTGCACGGGAAACCGCTGGACGAGCGCTGGTCTCGATCGAGCGGACCGCGTACCCGCGGTGCACCTGGGCCGAGGAGGTCACCGACTCGGATGAGCACCAGCTCGCGCCGCTGCCGGCGCTGAAGTCGTATCAGCGGCCGGCTGATGCCCCGCGCCGCCGCTGTCACCGACGACGTCGCGCCCGCCCAGCCCGCCGGCACGTCCCCGCCCGCGAGCCGCCGCACCAGCCAGCAGACCTCGGGCGGGGTGGGGGACTATCCCACGGCGCGTTCCACCCGCACCGCGCACACCTTGAACTCCGGCATCCGGGAGACCGGATCCAGCGCCGGATTCGTGAGCGTGTTGGCCCGTCCCTCGCCCGCCCAGTGGAAGGGCATGAACACCGTGTCCGGCCGGATGTCCCGGCTGATGCGGGCCGGGGCGACGGCTCGCCCGCGGCGGGAGACCACGGTGAGAGGGTCGCCCTCGGCGGCGCCCAGGCGCTCGGCGAGCTGGGGGTGCAGCTGGACGAAGGGGCCGGGGGCGGCCCGGTTCAGCTCCTCGACGCGGCGCGTCTGCGCGCCCGACTGGTACTGGGAGAGCACCCGGCCGGTGGTCAGGAACAGCGGATACTCCGCGTCGGGCTCCTCCGCCGCGGGGCGATGGGACACCGGTACGAAGCGGGCCCGGCCGTCGTCGGTCGCGAAGCGGTCGAGGAAGAGGCGCGGCGTACCGGGGTGCGGACCCGGAGGCAGGCCGGGCTCGGCCAAGGCGTCCTGCGCCAGGCCCGCCCCGCCCGACTCCGCGGCCTCCGCCCCCTCCGGGCAGGGCCAGAAGACCCCGTCCTCCTCCGCGATCCGGCGGTAGGTGATGCCCGAGTAGTCCGCCGCCCCGCCCGCCGACGCGCGCCGCAGCTCGTCGAAGACCTCCTCCGGGTCCGTCGGGAAGCCCTTCTCCGAGCCCAGCCGGGCGGCCAAGCCGTGAAGCACCTCCAGGTCCGAGCGGACGCCGGGCGGTGGGGTGATGGCGGCGCGGCGCAGGATGACGCGGCCTTCCAGGTTGGTCGTCGTGCCTGTCTCCTCCGCCCATTGGGTCACCGGAAGGACGACGTCCGCGAGCGCGGCGGTCTCCGAGAGGACGACGTCCGCGACCGCCATGAAGTCCAGCGACCGCAACCGCGCCTCTATATGGGCCGCGCGGGGAGCGGAGACGACCGGGTTGGAGCCCATGAGCAGCAGGGCGCGTACGTCGCCGCCGAGCGCGTCCAGCAGTTCGTACGCGCTGCGCCCCGGCCCCGGCAGCGCGTCGGGGTCGATGCCCCATACGCCGGCCACATGGGCGCGGGCCGCCGGGTCGTCGAGCTTGCGGTAGCCGGGCAGCTGGTCGGCCTTCTGTCCGTGTTCGCGGCCGCCCTGGCCGTTGCCCTGGCCGGTGAGGCAGCCGTAGCCGGACAGCGGGCGGCCGGCGCGGCCGGTGGCCAGGCACAGGTTGATCCAGGCGCCGACGGTGTCCGTGCCCTTCGACTGCTGTTCGGGCCCACGCGCCGTGAGCACCATGGAGTTTTCCGCGTCGCAGAACATCCGCATCGCTTCGCGGAGTTCGGGCACCGGTACGCCGGTGATCCGCTCGACCATCTCCGGCCAGTGCGCCATCGCGGCGGCCCGCGCCTCGGGCCAGCCGTTCGTACGCCGCGCGATGAACTCCTCGTCCACCCGCCCCTCCGCGACCACCAGGTGCAGCAGCCCCAGCGCGAGCGCCAGGTCCGTCCCGGGGCGCGGGGCCAGGTGCAGATCCGCCTGTTCGGCGGTCCGGGTCCGGCGCGGGTCGATGACGATCAGCTTGCCGCCGGACTCCTTCAGCTCGGTCAGATAGCGCAGCGCGGGCGGCATGGTCTCGGCCAGGTTCGAGCCGACGAGGATCACACACCCGGTGCGGGCCACGTCAGCCAGCGGGAACGGCAGCCCGCGGTCGAGGCCGAAGGCCCTGTTGTGCGCGGCGGCGGCCGAGGACATGCAGAAGCGGCCGTTGTAGTCGATCTGCGAGGTGCCGAGCACGACCCGGGCGAACTTCCCCAGCGCGTACGCCTTCTCGTTCGTCAGCCCGCCCCCGCCGAAGACCCCCACGGCGTCCCGCCCGTACGTCTGCGCCGCGCCCGCCAGCCCCTCCGCGATCCGGTCCAGGGCCTCCTCCCAGGTGGCCGGTTCGAGCCGGCCGGTGTCAGGGCGGCGGACCAGCGGCTCGGTCAGGCGCACCCGGGAGGAGAGTACGGCGGGCGCTGTACGGCCCTTGCCGCACAGCGCGCCGCGGTTCACGGGGAACGCCGTCCGCTCCACCACCGCCACGCCCCCTTCGCTCCCCGGCGCGGGGCGCAGCGCCATGCCGCACTGGAGCGAGCAGTACGGGCAGTGGGTGTCGACGGCGGGGTCGGGCGTCATGGCGCCGGTCACATGCGGCATGCGGTCAGCGTGCTACGGCCGTGTTACGTGCCGCGCCCGCTCGCGTTACGCATCGGGCAACCGGACCTCAGCGCGGCCGGCGGCGGCCGGTGAACTCGTGGCAATCACATGTGACGGCCACGCAACGGGGGCGCAATGTCCTTCCGCGAGGCTCTTGTCATGACGGCGTTGCCCCATCCCGGCCCCCATCCCGGTCCCGCAGCCCCTTCCGGCCCTCTCGACAGTACGGCCCAGCTCATGACCCGGATCACCGCACAGCTCAGCGCGCAACTCGGCCGGTTGACCCTCGGCGGAACACGACGCCGTCCCCGACCTGCCACCCCGCACCGCCCGCCCACCCTCGTCGCCGTGGCGCACGGCAGCCGTGACCCGGAGGCGCTGCGCACGGTCACCGCGCTCGTGGACCGCGTCCGCGCGCTCCGCCCCGACCTGCCCGTACGCCTCGGCCATGTCGAGCTGAACGATCCGCTGCTCGCCGACACGCTCGCCGGGCTGCGCGGCGAGGCCGTCCTCGTACCGCTGCTCCTCGGCCGCGGGTATCACATCAAACGGGACCTGCCGGACGCCGTCGCCGCCGCGCCCCACCTGTCCGTCCGTATGGCCGCCCCGCTCGGCCCGCACCCGCTGCTCGCCGAGGCCCTGCACACGCGCCTCACCGAGGCCGGGTGGCCGTCCGGGCGGCCGTCCGACGGGCTGTCCGACGGGCTGTCCGGGGCGGGCGTCGTCCTGGCGGCGGCGGGCTCGCGCGACCGGGACTCGGCCGCCGACACGGCCCGTACGGCCGCCCTGCTCAGCGCCCGGCTCGGCGGCGTGCCCGTACTGCCCGGCTATGCCTCCGCCGCCGCGCCGACGGTGGCCGAGGCGGTACGCGCCCTGACCGACATGGGGCGCGGCCGGCGGATCGCGGTGGCCTCGTACTTCGCCGCGCCGGGCCGCTTCGCGACCCAGTGCGCGGACGCGGCGCCCGGTATCGCCTCCGGGCCGCTGGGCGACCATCCGGCCGTGGCGCGGCTCGTGGTCCACCGCTATGAACAGGCGCTCGCCTCTGCACCCATGTCACACCCGGCGGTTACCGTCGGTGTATGAGCCGCACTGGCCCCACGGCACCCGAACCATCAGCTGAGTCAGCAGAGCAAGCCCAGCCCACTGCCCACCCGACCCTCCAACCGACCGAGTCCGCAGCCTCAGCCTGGGCGAGCCCCGGCTACGAGGCGGCGGACCTCGAGCGCTGGGCGGCCGAGCCCGACAAGCGCCCGGGACGTACGGCCTTCCAGCGGGACCGGGCGCGGGTGCTGCACTCGGCCGCGCTGCGCAGGCTGGCCGGCAAGACCCAGGTCGTACCCGCCGTCCCCGCGGCCCCCGCCGCCGACCCGGGCCCCGGCGCCGCCGCCCCGGCCTGGGACGCCACCCCGCGCACCCGGCTGACCCACTCCCTGGAGTGCGCCCAGGTGGGCCGGGAGCTCGGCGCCGCCCTCGGCTGCGACCCGGACCTGGTGGAGATGGCCTGCCTGGCCCATGACCTCGGCCATCCGCCCTTCGGGCACAACGGCGAGCAGGCGCTCAACGAGGTCGCCGAGGCATGCGGCGGCTTCGAGGGGAACGCCCAGTCGCTGCGACTGCTCGCCCGGCTGGAGCCCAAGCGGTTCGTCGCCGACCCGGACACCGGCGCCGCGGTGAGCGTGGGGCTCAACCTCACCCGCGCCGCGCTCGACGCCGCCACCAAATACCCCTGGCCGCGCGGCGGGCACCCCAGCGACCCCGGCTCGCGCAAGTTCGGGGTGTACGAGGACGACATCCCGGTCTTCGCCTGGTTCCGGCAGGGCGCGCCCGAGCACCGCACCTGCTTCGAGGCCCAGGTCATGGACTGGTCCGACGACGTGGCGTACTCGGTCCACGACGTGGAGGACGGACTGCACGCCGGCCACCTCGACCCCGGCCTGCTGCTCGCCGACCCAGAGCGTCGCGAGGTGTTCGCGGTCGCCGCCGCCCGCTACGCCCCGGGTGCCGAGCCCGACGAACTGGCCGAGGCGCTGGACCGGCTGCTCGACCAGGAGTGGTGGCCCCACGGCTACGACGGCTCCTCCGTCGCCCAGGCCCGGCTCAAGGACGCCACCAGCCAGCTCATCGGCCGCTTCTGCCTCGCCGCGGAAGGCGCCACCCGTGCCGCGTACGGCACCGGCCGCTTCACCCGCTACGGCGCCGAGCTCGTGGTGCCGCGCGAGGCGCGCCTGGAATGCGCGGTCCTGAAGGCGGTCGCCGACCGCTATGTGATGCAGCGCGCCGACCAGGAAGCGGTCCGCGCCGACCAACGAGTCATCATCGCCGAACTGGGCGAAGCCCTCACCGCCCGCGCCCCGGTCGGCCTGGACCCCCAGTTCCGCGCCCTGTACGACGAAGCGGACGCCGCCGGAGACGACACGGCGCGCCTCCGCGCCATCGTCGACCAAATCGCCGCCCTCACCGACACCTCCGCCCGCTCCCTGCACGCCCGCCTGACCACCCGTGGCACGGTCCGGCGGCCATGAGCGCGGCGCCGTGCCCAGCCCAGGAGCGGGGCGGACCAGCCGCCTCGCCCATATCCGGTGGGTACGTGCGGGCCGGCCCGCCTGCGTCCGGCGGGCACGCGCGGGTGGGGCCCGCCGCGGCGCGGCGGGCGGTGGGCCTTTCGCACGCGCGGGCCGGACCAGCCGCCGCGTGGCGGGCGGCAGGGGGCCATCCCGCCTGTGCGGCGGATGCGCCCTGCTGCGCCCGCCCCGCGCGGTCGGGCGGGCACGCGCGGCCCGGGGCCGCCCGCGCTCCGGCCGTGGGCCCACCGTGCCTGCGCCGGCGAGCCCCCCAACCCGAGCCCCCCAACCCGAGCCCCCCAACCCGAGCCCCCCAACTCGCGCCCGCCGGGGCCACCCCCGCCGCGCCTCGTCCCGCCGTACGGGCCCAGCCCGCGCGCCGGGCCGCGCTCCGCGGGCCCGCCCCGCAGGTACGCGCGGGCCGCCAGCCCGTACCGCCCGCTGGCCCGTACGGCGTACTGCCCCTTCCCGCCGCACGCGTGGTGCGGGAGGCTCGAACATCGGCTCACATGACCGGGGCTCATACGACCGGCCTTGACACGGCGTAGCCGCGCATGGGAATCGCGCGGCAGCGAGGAGGAGAGAAGTGGTCGACGCACACCAGACGTTCGTCATCGTCGGAGGGGGTCTGGCCGGGGCAAAAGCCGCGGAAAACCTCCGGGCCGAGGGATTCACCGGCCGGGTGATCCTGATCTGTGACGAGCGCGACCACCCCTATGAGCGACCGCCCCTGTCCAAGGGCTTCCTCACCGGCAGCCAGGAGCGCGACAGCGTCTTCGTGCATGAGCCCGCCTGGTATGCCCAGGCCGATATCGAGTTGCACCTCGGCCAGACCGCCGTGCAGCTCGATCGCGCCGCCAAGGCCGTTGTCCTCGGTGATCGGACCCGTATCCACTACGACCGGCTGCTGCTGGCGACCGGCGCCGAGCCGCGTCGGCTCGACATCCCCGGCACCGACCTCGTCGGCGTGCACCATCTGCGCCGTCTCGCCCACGCCGAGCGGCTGCGGTCGGTCCTGGCCGCGCTCGGCCGGGACAACGGTCAGCTGGTCATCGCGGGGGCGGGCTGGATCGGCTTGGAGGTGGCGGCGGCCGCGCGTGGGTACGGCGCCGAGGTGACGATCGTCGAGCCCGAGCCCACCCCGCTCCATCGCGTCGTCGGTCCCGAGCTCGGCACCCTCTTCGCCGATCTGCACCGGGAGCACGGCGTCCGCTTCCACTTCGGCGCCCGGCTCACCGAGATCACCGGGCAGGACGGCGTGGTGCTGGCGGCCTGCACCGACGACGGGGAGGAGCACCCCGCCCACGACGTGCTGGCCGCGATCGGCGCCGCCCCGCGCACCGCGCTCGCCGAGGCGTCCGGCCTGGAGGTGGCGGACCGCGCGGCGGGCGGCGGGATCGTGGTGGACGCCTCGCTGCGCACCAGCGACCCGGACATCTTCGCGGCGGGCGATGTGGCCGCGGCCCCGCTCGCCTTCCCGGGCGGTATCGAGCCGCCGGGGGGCCGGGTGCGCGTCGAGCACTGGGCCAACGCGCTGAACGGCGGACCGGCCGCGGCCCGCGCCATGCTCGGGCAGGACGTGGCGTACGACCGCGTGCCCTACTTCTTCTCCGACCAGTACGACGTCGGCCTGGAGTACTCCGGCTACGCGCCGCCCGGCTCGTACGACCAGGTGGTGTGCCGCGGTGACGTCGGCAAGCGGCAGTTCATCGCTTTCTGGCTGAGCGAGGGCTGTCTGCTGGCGGGGATGAATGTGAACGTATGGGATGTCGTCGAGCCCATCCAGCGCCTCATCCGCGGCGGCGTCCGCCTCGACCCCGACGACCTGGCGAACCCGTCCGTCCCGCTGACATCCCTGCTCCCGTAGACGGGACCTCGTCGGCGGAACCCCGTAGGCGGAACCCGTACACCGGTTGCGCGCCCGGCTGGGCTCCGGCGATGTCGGAGCCCGGCCGTAGAATTCACGCGTGGCAGGCAGGATCAACGATGACGACGTGAAGGCGGTGCGGGACGCGGTCCCGATTGACGCCGTTGTGTCCGAGTACCTCCAGCTGCGTAACGCCGGCGGCGGCAATCTCAAGGGCCTGTGCCCCTTCCATGACGAGAAGTCCCCGTCCTTCCAGGTCAGCCCCAGCAAGGGGCTTTTCTACTGCTTCGGCTGCCAGGAGGGCGGCGACACGGTCGACTTCATCATGAAGATCGACCACCTCTCCTTCGCCGAGACCATCGAGCGGCTGGCCTCCCAGGCCGGTATCACCCTGCGCTACGAGCAGGGCAGCGCGACCCCCGGCCGGCAGCAGGGCGAGCGCACCCGCCTGGTGGAGGCCCATAAGGCGGCCGCCCAGTTCTATGTGGAGCAGCTGGACAGCCCCGAGGCGGAGATCGGCCGCAAATTCCTCGCCGAGCGCGGCTTCGACCAGGCCGCCGCCCAGCACTTCGGCGTCGGCTACAGCCCGGCCGGCTGGGACCACCTCGTCCGCTTTCTGCGCGGCCGCGGCTTCACCGACAAGGAGCTGATCCTCTCCGGTCTCGCCCAGGAGAGCCGCCGTAACCCCATCGACCGCTTCCGCGGCCGTCTGATGTGGCCCATCCGCGATATCACCGGCGAGGTCGTCGGCTTCGGCGCGCGCAAGCTGCGCGACGACGACAACGGCCCGAAGTATCTGAACACCCCCGAGACCCCGCTCTACAAGAAGTCCCATGTGCTGTACGGCATCGACCTCGCCAAGAAGGAGATCGCCAAGACCAGCCGGGCCGTCGTCGTCGAGGGCTATACGGACGTCATGGCCTGCCATCTCGCCGGGGTGACCACCGCCATCGCCACCTGCGGTACGGCCTTCGGCGGCGACCACATCAAGATCCTCCGGCGGCTGCTGATGGACAACTCGAGTGCCGAGGTGGTCTTCACCTTCGACGGCGACGCGGCGGGCCAGAAGGCGGCGCTGCGGGCCTTCGAGGACGACCAGAAGTTCGCCGCCGAGACGTATATCGCGATCACGCCGGGCGGGATGGACCCGTGCGAGCTGCGTCTCGCCGAGGGCGACGGCGCCGTCAAGGAGCTGGTGGACAGCCGTACGCAGCTCTTCGAGTTCGCGATCCGGCAGATCGTCGCCCGGCACAACCTGGACACGGCGGTGGGGCGGGCCGCGGCGCTCGAGGAGGCCGCGCCGGTCGTCGCCGGGATCAAGAACAGATCGATCCAGCACGAGTCCGCGGTGCATCTCGCGGGGCTGCTCGGCATCCTCGACACCCAGTTCGTCGTCCGCCGGGTCTCACAGCTCGCCCAGTGGGCCCGCGAGCGCGGCCAGCGCGGCGGCGGCCCACAGCAGGGCGGCGCCCGCCGCGGCGGCGGCCCGGGCGGCCCAGGTGGTCCGGGCGGGCCCGGCGGAGGCTATGGCGGCCCCGGCCAAGGTGGCGGCGTGCCCGGCGCTGGGCACGCCGCGGGGCCGGGGGGCGGCCCCGACGGCGGCCCGCAGCCCCCGCGCGGCCCCGCGCTGAACCTCCGCAGCCCCGCCCACCGCGTCGAGCGCGAGCTGCTGAAGCTCGCCCTCCAGCGCCCGGAGCTGGTCTCCCCGGCCTTCGACGCGTACGGGATCGACGAGTTCACCGCCCCGCCGTACGCCGCCGTGCGCCGCACCATCGAGGACGCGGGCGGGGCGGGCGCCGCCGACGGCGACTATCTGGCGCGGGTCCGCGACGCCGCCCCCGACGACACGGTGCGCGCGATGGTCACCGAGCTCGCGGTCGAGGCCCTGAACACCCGCCGCGACCCCGACGAGGTGTACGCGGGCGTCCAGTTGGTGACCGTCCGGCTGGCCGCGGTGAACCAGCGGATCGGCGAGGTCCAGGGCGCCCTCCAGCGCCTCAGTGCCGGCGCGGACGCCGACCACCTCGCCGCCGTGCAGAACGAGCTGTGGGTGCTTCAGCAGTACGGGCAGTCCCTCCGCGAGAAGGGCGCCGCGGCCCTGTAAGCGGCCCCCGCGGGCGGCCGTGGCCCGGCGCTGTAACCGCCCGGTCACGGCCCGCAGCGCAAAAAGTGCTCGCACGCCCCTCGTGGCGGGCCTGTGTCGTACTCCACACTGGGTTGCGGTGCCTGAGTCCTCGGAGCGCGGCGGTGTTGGCCAGGAAGGGCCGGATTCCCCCGCAGATCCGCTCATGATGTACGGGACGGACGGCGGCGTGGCCGCCGCAGCCGTACCCGATCGTTCTGCCGCCTCAGCAGCGATCACCCTGGAGGTCGCCCCCGTGCAGACCCAGACCCTGACCGACGCGGCGCCCACGGCGACGCCGCCGCAGTCCCCCCACCCACACGCCGACTCCAGACCGACCGCGGCCTCGGCACCGGCCGCGCTGGAGGCGGTGGAGGCACTGGCGGCCGTAACCGCCGGACCGGAAGCGGAGCCGCCGGAAGCCGCCGAACCCTCAGAGCTCCCCGAGACCGCCGAGACCGTCGAGGCCGCCAACGCCCCAGAGGAGGTCCCAGAGGAGGCCCCCGAGGAGGCCCCCGAGCCGGCCGTACGCGCCGAGACCTCCAGCGGCCCCTCCTCCGACCTCTTCCGCCAGTACCTCCGCGAGATCGGCCGCATCCCGCTGCTGTCCGCCGCCGAGGAAGTGGAGCTCGCGCGCCGCGTCGAGGCGGGCCTGTTCGCCGAGGAGAAGCTGAGCAATACCCCCGACCTCGACACCCAGCTCGCCCACGACCTCGACCAGCTGGTCGTCCTGGGCCGGATGGCCAAGCGCCGCCTCATCGAGGCCAACCTCCGCCTCGTCGTCTCCGTGGCCAAGCGCTATGTCGGCAGAGGTCTGACCATGCTCGACCTGGTGCAGGAGGGCAACCTCGGGCTGATCCGCGCCGTGGAGAAGTTCGACTACGCCCGCGGGTACAAGTTCTCGACGTACGCGACCTGGTGGATCCGCCAGGCCATGTCCCGCGCCCTCGCGGACCAGGCCCGTACGATCCGGGTTCCGGTGCATGTCGTCGAGCTGATCAACCGGGTGGTGCGGGTGCAGCGCCGGATGCTCCAGGAGCGCGGCTACGAGCCCACGTCCGAGGAGGTCGCGCACCACCTGGACCTCCCCCCGGAGCGGGTGAGCGAGGTGCTGCGCCTGGCCCAGGAGCCGGTGTCGCTGCACGCGCCCGTCGGCGAGGAGGACGATGTCGCGCTCGGCGATCTGATCGAGGACGGGGATGCCGCCTCGCCGGTCGAGTCAGCGGCGTTCCTGCTGCTGCGGGAGCATCTGGAGGCCGTGCTCTCCACGCTCGGGGAGCGGGAGCGGAAGGTGGTGCAGCTGCGGTACGGGCTGGCCGACGGGCGGCCCCGGACGCTGGAGGAGATAGGGCGGATCTTCGGGGTCACGCGCGAGCGGATCCGGCAGATCGAGTCGAAGACGCTCAACAAGCTGCGGGACCACGCGTTCGCGGACCAGCTCCGCGGCTATCTGGACTGACGGCTATGTGGACTGCGGCGGCCCGAAAAGACCGCAGCCCGAACAGACCGCAACCCGGATACCCCGTACCGACCCACCCGTGCCGACCGCTACCCCATCTGCCCCACGCCCGGGCCGGCCTCGAAGGCCCCCGGGTGGGTCTGCTCGCGCACCGCGACGTACTGCTGCCGCACCGCCTGCCCCACTGCCAGCTCCTCGCCCGCCTCGAAGACCTGGCTCGCGGCCGCGGGCCACAGCGGCGGCTGGTGCGGCGAGAGGGTGCCGTGCGCGGCGCCCAGGGCCCAGGCGGCCTGCCGGGCGGCGCCCAGCGCGGCGTAGTCCGCGGGCTGGACCACCACGACCTGGGCGTCCAGCAGCGCGGGGGCGATGGCGCGCACCGCGGGAAGGTCCGCCGCGGGCCCCAGCAGGAAGACACGCCGCACCGCGACCCCGCGCCCGCGCAGCACGTCCAGCGCGTCCGCGAGCCCGCACAGCATGCCCTCGAAGGCGGCGCGGGCCAGGTGCTCGGGCTTCATGCTCTCGCGCCGCAGCCCCGTCAGCGTCCCGGCGGTGTGCGGCAGATGCGGGGTGCGCTCGCCCTCGAGGTAGGGCAGCAGGACCAGCCCGTACGAGCCGGGCGTGGACTTGAGCGCGAGCGCGGAGAGCCCTTCCAGGTCGACGCTCAGCAGCTCGGCGGTGCCGCGCAGCGCCCGTACGGCGTTGAGCGTATGGACGACGGGCAGATGCATGCCGGTGGCGTCCGCGTACGAGGTGATGGTGCCGGAGGGGTCGACCAACGCCTCGTGGTGGACGGAGAAGACGGAGCCCGAGGCGCCCAGCGAGATCACCGCGTCGCCGATGCCGACGCCGAGGCCGAAGGCCGCCGCCATGGTCTCGCCGGTCCCGGCGGAGATCAGCAGCCCCTCGGGGGTGTGGCCCGCGGCCTCGGCGGGGCCGATCACCTCGGGCAGCCGCACCTGGTGGCCGAGCGCCAGCTCGATGAGGTCGGGGCGCCAGGAGCCGGTCGCGGCGGACCAGTAGCCGGTGCCGGAGGCCGTGCCGCGGTCGGTGGTGCGCCGCGCGGGCCGCCCCAGCAGCTGCCACACCAGCCAGTCGTGCGGCTGCATCAGCTCGGTCACCTGCCGCGCCGCGTCCGGCTCGGTGCGGGCCAGCCACCGCAGTTTGGCGACGGCCTGCGTCGCGCTCGGCACGGCGCCGACCGCCTGTGCCCATGCGGCGCGGCCGCCGAGCGAGTCGATGAGGTCGGCGGCCGCGGACTGGGCGCGCTTGTCGTTGCCCACCAGGGCGGGCCGTACGAGCCCCCCGCCCGCGTCCAGCGCGAGCAGCCCGTGCCCCTGCGCCGATACGCCGATGGCCTGGACCCCCTCCAGCAGCTTGCCCCCGGCGGCCTCGCCGAGCGACAGCAGCCAGGACTGGGGGTCCACGTCGTACGGCGAGGCGGGGGCGGCCCCTGGGGGAGTCGCGGCGTCGGCCGCGGGGTGCGGGGCGTAACCCTGCCTGATCACGGCTCCCGTATCCGTATCGCAGACGACGATCCGTGTGCTCTCGGACGAACTGTCCAACCCGGCGACTATCCCCATGGACCCAGATCATGCCACCGCGGCGGGCTAGGTGTTGCTCGTCCCCCAGTCGTCCTCCCCGCCGGCGGACTTCTCCCGCTGCCCGATCCGCTCGCGCAGCGGCTTGGTCTTCTCAAAGGCCCTGGCCGCCGCCTGCCGCCCGCCCAGCGCGGCTGTCTCGGCGGTGTTCCTGACCGCCGGATTCCGTACGAACTGCTGCGCACATGTACGCAGCTGCTCGTACCGCTCGCGGCCGGCCCGCGTGCCGAGTACGTATCCGACAGCCAGCCCCGTGATGAACGTCAGCCGGTACCGCATCGACCTGCCCTTCTGGTTGTCCCTCGCATCGGACCCTGCGCCTACCCGTCCCGGCCGCAGATCACCCACGGCCGCCGTGGACACCCACGAGGTTACCGATTGGCGGAGCACCCCCCTGCTTGCGCTAATGTATGTGTCGCAGCGAGCGCACGCCGTCCGGGAGCCCCGGATGGGGTCGCGGTCGGTGCACACGGAGCAATCCCCTGTAGCTCAATTGGCAGAGCAGCCGGCTGTTAACCGGCAGGTTACTGGTTCGAGTCCAGTCGGGGGAGCTCGGTCCCCTGTAGCTCAATTGGCAGAGCATTCGGCTGTTAACCGGAGGGTTACTGGTTCGAGTCCAGTCGGGGGAGCAGCGGGAGAGGACCCCACGGGGTCCTTTTTCATTTCCCGCCCCGTTTCGATCCCCCTCCCGGCCGCTCCGGCCCCCGGCCCGTCGTGGGCCCCGGTACGCGGGCATGGGGGTACCCATCCCCGGCCCCCCGAAGCAACAGATCGTATGAGCGGCTATGCTGCGGCAGACGGCGCACGCAGATGCGCGCGACGCGCCGTTACGGGGCGGTAGCTCAGCCGGTTAGAGCAGCGGACTCATAATCCGTCGGCCGTGGGTTCGAGTCCCACCCGCCCCACCGGACACTACGCGGGCAGAAGCCGTTTTACCTGCGGAAACGCAGAGACGGGGGTCGCCGCTCCGAAGCGCCGACCCCCCTTCAATCGTTCAGACCAAGATCCAGGGGACACACAGGGGACAAGGGGCCGGCTCAGGGGACAGAGGGGCCCTCAGGCCGCCTTCCGGCGCCTGCTCGGTGCCCGGCGGGTGGTCCGGGATACTGAGGGCGGCAGACCCGTCGGTAGCTCCCAGCCGTCCAGGTCTGGAGACTCGGAACGGGCGATCGTGAAGCGTGTGAGCGAGAAGCCGGCTCGCTGCTCTTCCGGGTACCGGTCGTTGAAGTTCTCGACCCGGACCAGCTCCAGGTCGTTCGCGGCGCAGTGGTCGCGTATCCACTTCACGGCGGCGTTGGCGGCGTCGTCCTGGCCCCGGCCGGCCAGGGTGATCATGCCGAGGAGATCCGAGTCCGGTTGGGGCTGCGCTCCAACGGCCCACTTGTCACCTGATTGCCGCACGCCGTGGGCGAAGAAGACGGCGATGTCGCCTTGCCACGCGGCCTCGGGGATCACCAGCGGGGTGCGCACCTTGAAGGGGACGTCGCGGGGGACGACGGCCATGACCGATTCGGCCTCGGCCCGCATCATCTCGGGCAGCACGCTGGTGTAGGTGTCGGAGGTGATCTGGCGCGAGGAGTGCCCCAGCTTCTCCTGGACGACCTTGATGTCGTTACCAGCGAGCAGGGACAGGGTGGCCGCGAGGTGACGCAGGTCGTGGAGGCGGACCGGCGGCAGGCCGGACAGCTCCACGAGGCGGGTGAAGCGTCGGGAGATCCAGTCGGGGTGCAGCGCCTCGCCGTTCTCGTGCGTCCATACGCGGCCGGTGTCGACGTAGGCGTCCCCCCACTCCTGGCGCTTCTGTTCCTGCTTTGCGCGGAAGCTGACCAGGTTGTCGGCGGACTCCAGGCTCAGGGACAGGGTGCGAATGCTGTCGGCCTTCGGTGCTTCGCCGTACAGCTGGTAGGCGACCTCCACGATCTGCTGGGAGATCCGCAGCCAGAGGGCGTCGGTGCTGACTTCTGTCCAGGGCAGTGCGGCCATCTCGCCGCGGCGGGGGCCGAGGAAGATGAAGCTGTGCCACAGCTCGTAGAGCCAGTCGCCCTTGACGAAGTCCAGGAACTCGCCGGTCAGCTCCGGTGTCCAGACCATGACGGGGCCGGGCTTCTGGCCAGTGCGCTTCCAGTGCTGGATGCGCTCGGGCGTCCAGACGAGCGGCTTCGGCCGGGTGACCGGTGGCAGCTCCACGAGCTGTGCCCAGTTCTTGGCGAACGCCTGCTCCCGCTTGATCCCCCAGGACAGCGCCGACCTGAGGGTGTCGTTGATGCGGTGCATGGTGGCGGCGGAGGTGACCTTCCGTAGCCCTTTCTTGCCCTCCCGCAGTGCCGCGTTCGCGTCGAGGAACGCTCGGCGGGCGGCGCGGCGCTCCTCCTTCTTGCCAGAGACCTTCACCCAGGCCCGATGTGCCTCGTCGCGGTCCTTTTGGAGCTGATCGACGCGGAGACGGTGGAGAATCCTTTCGGCGTTCTCCTTCTCGATCGCGTCATACATGCGATCGAGGTGGCGGAACTTGAGGTCACGGCGCTTGATGTGGCCGAGGTGAGGGACGAGGTAGTTGTTGATGTGCTCCTCATAGCCGTGGCGGGTGGTGCGGGCGAGGGACTTCTTCGCCTTGATCCACCGGAGGAAAAAGTCGCCGCACGTCTCATCGGACAGTACGTCGGTACCGGCCATGGCGGCGTCGTACAGCTCCTTGGCCTTCTTCTTGGCATCGTCCAGCTTGGCGAAGCCACCACGGCGGACACGCGCGCGTTTGCCACCCTCGGCGGGTTCTGCCTCGAAGTAGAAGTACCAGGTGCCGTGGCCCTTTCCTAGCTTCGGACATGTGAGCCCGATGTCCCCGATCTTCGGTGCGCCGTCGGCGTCGAGGACGGGGTTGCCCTCCTTGTCCTTGAGTGGCCCCTTGCACTGGCATCGCCGGTAGTAGCTCGGCGAGAACATCCGACCCCCTGCTGTCGGCTGGCTCCCGGCCAGCCGGTGAGTGCGTACGCATCCGTACGTGTCTGACAAGATCGTTCTTCATCTTGCCGGGGCTGTCGGACACTGTTGTAAAGTCACTTCCAAGTTGGCGCGGGGGAGAAGGCGACCAACGAAATGACTGCTCAGGAAGCCGCCGAACGCGCCACAGCCGGGGCGATGAGTCTGGAAGAGCTGCTTGCCCTCCCTGCCACAGTGAACGTGACAACCGCCGGGCGGGCGCTCGGGATCGGCCGCGACAAGGCGTATGAGCTGATCCGATCTGGGCAGTTTCCAGTTCGGACCTTGCCTCTGGGCGCTACCGTGCGAGTGCCGACGGCGGAGCTTTGGAAGGTCCTTGGCGTGCGGCAGCGCGAGGAGTGAGCGTGTAGTTGTGACTGTTGTTTGGGCTTGAGGTGATTCGTTCGCCTTACAACAGTGTGACCTACCTTGGATTAAGCTTGGGCTTGTAAGGGGGTCGGACAGAAGGGCAAGGAGATCACGGGATGCCACGGCTGTACGGGTTCGAGGACATGGCGCACCGGCGGGTGCGTGAGCCAGAGGCAGCCGTGGTTCGGCAGGCTGCCAGCCGCCGCCTCGAACAACAGAGCTATCCCGCGATCACTGACTGGATGAACGCCGAGGGACACCTGACGACTCGGGGAGGAAAGTGGCGGCCGGCGACTCTTGCGGGCCTGCTTGACAACCCAGCTATCGCTGGCCTCACCGAGGACGAGGACGGCAACCTCGTGGACACCGGCGGGCCGCGGATCATCTCTCCCGAGGAGCTCAAGGCCATCCGCGCCCTTCGCCCTTCGAACAACCCTGACGTGAGCCGGGCCGACCAGCGCGAGTACCTGATGCCGGCGACTCTCTCGGTCTGCGGTCTGTGCGCTGGTCCGTTTACCGCGTCTCCCTCAAACAGCGGAAACCGTGGGTATCGCTGCTCACCGAGCACAGCGCAACACCCTGGCGGATGCGGAAAGGTCCGCATTAATGCAGACTTGTTCGAGACTTATGTAGCCGAGCACGTCCTGGCGGAGCTGGCCAAGCCGGAAGTCAGCGCCCTGATTGGACAGGCGCGTGAAAAGATACTGGCGAAGGCTGCCGAACTCCGCCAGCAGGTCGAGAATGACAAGGCGCGGCAGAAGGAACTGGGCACAAGCTACGCTGCTTCGCCGGACCTCTCCTTGAGTGCGTTCAAGGCTGCCGACCAGGAACTGACCAAGCAGATTCGGGAGAAGGCCGCTCAAGCACGGTTCTTTGAGCAAGTTGAGAACGTACCGGTTGGTGACATTCCAGACCTCGTCCGGTGGTGGAAGCACGCACCCCTCGCATCGAAGAGAGGTCTTTTGGCGCTCATGCTTGAGCAAGTGGCGGTGTACCCGGCCGCATCGCGGGGGTCGCGCACCGTCGATGCCGACCGGGTTTCCTTTACGTGGCGGAAGTGGAACCTCCCAGCGAAGTAGGTCCTGGGTCAACTTGCTCTGAGCCGCTGCATGTCCGCACCTGTGGCGACAGGGAGTGCCTTGAGAGCACGCGAGCGGAACGAGGAGCGCCACTCGAGTTGTGAAGCCGGAATCGTGAGAGCCAGATCGGGGAAGCGCCGCAGCAGAGTGCCGAAGGCAATCTGTAGTTCTATGCGAGCTAATGGAGCCCCGAGGCAGTAGTGAACTCCGTGCCCCAGGGCCAGGTGGGTCTTGTCCGCTCGATAGATGTCGAATCGGTCCGGGGAGACGTAACGCTCTGGGTCGCGGTTGGCGGAGGCGAGGCAGAACATCACGGTGTCGCCTGGTGGGATTCTTGTGCCACCGATCTCGATGGCCTCGGTGGGGAAGCGGCGGATGGCCATCAAGTTGGGGTGCGCGTAGCGCAGTAGTTCTTCGACGGCGGAGGGAAGGAGGCTGGGGTCTGCACGTAGCTCAACGAGTTGCTCGGGGTGCTGTAGCAAGGTGACCATGCCGGCGGTGATGAGGTGCTGGATGTTCTCGCTACCGGCCATGAGGATGAGGAAGGCCAGTGAGACAAGCTCGTCCTCGGTGAGTCGATCGCCTTCATCACGGGCCGCGATGAGCGTCGAGAGCATGTCCGCGCCGGGAGCCGCCCGCCGGGTAGCGACGAGGTCGACGAGAAAGCCATGGATGTTGTCCACGGCCTCTGTGACCTGGTGCGGGGTCTCTGGGATGAGCATGGTGTTCACCCAGCTGGCGAAGGCATGGCGATCGGTTTTGGGTACCGCGAACATGTCCCCAATGACCATGAGCGGCAGCGGAAGAGCGAAGGTAGCCACGAGGTCCCCGGTGCCTTGCTCGGCGAGGTCGTCGGCGAGGCGGTCAGCAGCGGCCTGCACGTTGCCGCGAAGGTCCTCGATATAGCGCGGTGTGAAGGCCTTGGAGACAAGGCGACGTAGGCGCAGGTGATCGTCAGGGGCGACGTTGAG
Source organism: Streptomyces sp. NPDC059679 (assembly GCF_042734105.1). Lineage (NCBI taxonomy): Bacteria > Bacillati > Actinomycetota > Actinomycetes > Kitasatosporales > Streptomycetaceae > Streptomyces > Streptomyces sp. NPDC059679. The sequence continues at coordinate 65,986 of NZ_JBHWES010000007.1, forward strand.
GAGGTTGGCGTCCAAGGCCGGCGGAAGCGAGAAGCCCTTGTATCCGATGCCGGAATGGGCCTTGTTCACCGACAGACGCACGTCCGTGAGCCAGTCACGCACATCGACTTCCCGGGGAACGAACCAGATCGGCGATCCATCTGGTAGGGCGACTCGGTGCGCAGCGCCCGTCTCACGCAGTTGTGCGTACCCCGGATAGGGGTCGGCGAGGAACGTGCTGTCGAAGGGCTGGGGAAGCTTCTGGCCGCAAGAGAGACGTGTCACGCGTGCTCCTGAGAAGGATGGCTGCCAGGGGTGAGCATCAGGACTGCCGAAACAATGGGTGATGCGGTGAAGGCACGGGCGACCTTGCGCTGGAATGTGAGTTCGGCGGCGAGGTCTTGTGGTTCGGCTTCAAGCGGGGAGTTCGAGTGTTCGGCTGGTCGTATGCCCCGAGTCTTGGCTTGTAGCGCGGCTGCGAGTCGAGCTGCCTCGACGGTGGCGGCGAGTTCATCGCCCCGTAGCCCAGCGGCTACGGCCTTCTGTCGAACCTCCTCAGCGACAGATGGGCTCATCCAAGTGCGCAGTGCCCACTGGGCATCACGGAGTTCCACCACGAGACGGTAGAGACGTGTGCGAATGTCGGTAGGTCCAGGATCAAGGACGACGTCGGCGGCTTGAGATGTCACCTTGGCGTGGAAGGGCGAGAGTTGGCGGTAAGCCCAGTGACAATTGGCCCACTCCCAGACTGTACTGAGATGACGGCCCCAGTCCGGCAAGGTCCACCCGATGGCAAGAACGATTGACGCCACGGCAACCGAGACTTGGGCGACTGGTTCCCAGGAGTGCCCACTGACACCGAACTGGCCAGCAATGATGTCCGCCGCCCGGCAACCGGCGTAAACCATTGAGAGCGGCATCGATATAGCGACCACGATGAATCCTCGTCGAAGCCACGGTGACGGTGCCACCTTGGCGAAGCGCCAACCCATTAGGCCGACGTCCACTTGATTGACCGTGTAGCCGACCAAGTAGACGCTGAGGTATGCGGGATAGTACTGCGCCTTGGATACTGCGAAGTCATTCGGATTTTCGTGGGAGCTGGTGGCCATGGAGAATAGCGTCACCATTGCCGCAAGAATGAGGCAGAGGGCTATCAGTCGCGGCTTGGCTTTTCTCCATGCCACGCGCCGCTCGTGAGTGAGGTGCAGCAGCACAAGCTGCTGACACGCAGTCAAGAGGATCACGGTACTCTGCGAGAGTAGCCCTGAAAAGTTGACGATACCTACGTTGCGGCTGATTGCTACCCACACAGGTGGGGAAGAGACCGTAAATGTTGCGGCCTGAAAGAAGAAGTTGCCGATCAGGGCGATTTGGGCAGGCGAATGATTGGTTCGCAGAACCCTGAGCTTATAGATGAACCCCAGAAATGCAACGCACGCGCATAAGGGGTAAAGGATGTTGTTCATTACTACCTTGAGTGTGGGGGGTGTTTTTCTAACACAGCCAGCCGTGTCACAAGTTCCTGGGCCTCTGGCGGAACTTCTAAGGTGCGCTGGGTGGTCCAGGTGCTGATCTGCCTGCCGATGATGGAGCCAACATACTCCGCTTCCTGTTCGGCCTCTGAATGAGAATGGTCGCGCCCGAGAACGCGGTGCACGAGTTCTGGGTCGAGTGAAGGCAGTAGCAATCTCGACGCCTCGGGAGTCATCACCGGCATGGCCTCATGATCACAAATGAAGTGCCCTAGTTCATGGAGCATGACCTGGTGCTGATGAATGGGAGCAAGACGCTCCTCGACGACGATGAAGTCCCGGTCATCAGCTGACACCAAGAGGCCGTCAGGACTACCGACGGGGAGTGTCAGCAAAACGACGTGAATGGGTCGGCTGTACAACTGACCGAGGCATTCGCAAACATCATGAACAGTCAGGGGGCGATCGTCGGGAAGGCCAATGGCCCGTACCCGTTCCTCGCAACGGTGCCGAAGCCCCTTGATATTCTGGCCGGTTTCCCTACGTCGCCAACGCATCACCATCACGACGCTAACTGGCGTTCTCGTCTAATGGGCCGGGTGAATCGGGTGGAAGTTCCTGCAGCGTGTCCTGGGCTCGTGTCGCAGAATCGAGGATACCCTTGAGTAGGCCAGTTAGTTTCTCAAGCGAACCAGGTGGCAGCGTGGAGGTTGGGGTTGAAGTTCGCAAGGCGACGCTTTCGACCTTCTGCTCGCGTAGCTCCTTCAAAGTTTCCAGTTCAGTATTGACTTCGTGGAATACTTGCTCGTCGAGGAAGTAAGCATCGCGTGTGATGCCCAAGGCGGAGGCCACCTTAACGAGGGTTTCGATTGTCAGGTTGGAGCCTTGGGCTGATTCCGCCTGGGCCAGCGTGCGCTTTGAGACACCGGCCCGTTCCGCGAGCGCGGCGAGGGTGAAGGGGCCCTCAGGGTGATGTTGACGGACGTGGCGCAGGCGCTTGGCTATAGCCGACTTGGCCTGCTCGATTCGTTGGTCGCGAGTCCGCCCTGCCAACTCCTTGGGTGATGGAGCGTCGCTCACCTGGCACCTCCTCTCGGTGCAGCATGATGCATCGTCGTCGCATCTTAATGCATCCTGATGAAGCGTCAACAAGCCCAATCTGGTGGACGGTTGGGGCGTGCCTGCGGGTTCGCGGCCGTCGGACGAGGCTGACGGTCTATGGGCAATAGTGGTCAAAATTTGGGCAAGTCACAGGAAGGGGATGTTGAGATGTGGAGGTTTTGAGAGGGGAGGGGGTGTGTTGGGGCGTCGAGGTTGCGCTCCCGCGCGGCAGGAAGATCGATTACATCCCTGTGGTTGGCTGGGTGCCTCGAGGGTGCCTCGGTGTCGGGGGGTGAGCGTGTTGACTGTTGCGAGTGAGGGGAACTGCAATGTCCGAGTTAGATGAGCAGCGCGTTGCCGACTTGGCTGAACGCCCTGCTCAGGTGCTTGAGGGTGGAGGGTCGGAGTCGATGGCTCGCGAGGAGGCCCGCAGGGTGCTGGAGTGCCAAGCGGTGATGCGTGGAGGCTCGGAGTCTTCGACGGAACCGCCTGATGCCCACGACTGAGTTGGGGGGCGGCGCGCCCTACGCTTCCAAGATAGATGACATTCTTGAAAGAGTGTTGTACGTTCATGGCGCCGCCAGGTTGGGAGCGACGGATGCAGGGATCCCGGCCTGGCTACGCCGCACCAAGCGGCGTCCCTGCTCCGCTCCCTGCGGGTGGCCGACCCCCCGCGCCCTGCTCGTGGGGAGCTGGCTGCGGCGGAGTGGCCGTTGGAGTGGGTGGGAGTGGGCCCGTCGCGATGTGAAGTCGCGGCGGGCCCTTTGATTGGCGCCCGGATTCGTTTGGCTCTGCTTGCCCCTTGTGGTTCGTGGGGCCGGGCCCCCGTCGAGGGTGTGCACTTGCCTGCTTTTCGAATCCAAAAAGGAATTCGCGAAATTAAAAAGAATTCCCACTTGAATTAGCGGCTTTTGCGATTAAGATATAAGTGTAAGAACAAAACGAAAAACCCAAATAATGGGTTCCCCTGAGTGTGAAGGTGCGGGAAATTGTTCGCTGACCTCCGTATTGACCAGATCGCCCCCAACCCGGATCAGCCCCGGAAGTTCTTCGACGACGCTAAGCACAACGAATTGAAGTGCAGCATCGAAGAGAATGGCCTCCTCCAGCCGGTCGTCGTCCGCCCGATCGAGGGTGGCGAAGCCCCCTACATGCTGATCGCGGGCGAGCGCCGGTGGCGGGCTTGTAAGGCGGCCGAGATGGAGGCCATCCCGGCCAAGATCATCAAGGACGCCAGCGAGGAGCGGGCGTACGTCCTCAGCATCGCCGAGAACGTCGGCCGCGAGGACATGACCATCATGGAGGAGGCCGGTGCTTACGCCGACCTCCGGGCCGCAGGGTGGGTCCCGGTGAAGATCGCCAAGCAGTTCGGCAAGACCGAGACCCACATCAAGTGGCGGCTGGGCCTGCTCACGCTGCGCCCCGAGGTCGCCGAGATGGTCGACAAGGGGCAGATCAAGAACAACCTGGCCTGGCATATCGCTCAGCTCACCCCCGGCAATCAGATGGTCGCCGCAATGAAGTACGTACGGGGCGAGTTCGACTCCGAGGCTGAGGCGCAGCACTTCGCCAACGCCTTGAAGCTGATGGAGAACCAAACCTCCCTCACCAACGAGGAGCCGCCGTCCGCCGAGGAGCAGGAGCAGCGTAAGAAGGCCAAAGCCAAGACCAAGGACGGGCTGGGGAAGGTGGAGGAGGTCCTGCTTCCTCTGCTGGAGGAACTGGCGGAGAAGAAGCCGGAAGACCTCGCGGTCATCCTCGGCGACGACCTCAACCGGCACATCAAGCTGATTGGGAGGATCTACAGCCAGGTGCAGCTGGTCCGCAACCTGCTCAGCAAGGCACAGGGCGTCCAGCGTGCCATGGGGGAGCAGTTCAACAAGGCGGTGGCCGAGGTCCAGCAGGAAGCGGCCAAGGAGAAGGGGGAGGCGAAGCCCGAGGGGGCGGCGGCCAAGGCTGAGGGTGAAGGGAAGCCGGTCGTGAAGAAGGCGGCGGCCAAGCCGGCGGCGCCGCGCACTCGGACTGGTACGGCGGCCGGAATCGCTGCCAAGAGCCCGGCGCGCAAGGCCCCCGCTCGCAAGAAGCCCGAGCCCAAGGTCGATGCGGCTAAGAAGCCGGAGGCTACAGCGGGGAAGTGAGGTAGTGGGGCCCGGGCATGGGGTCCGGGTTCCCTCTCCCCTCTTTCCTCTGCGCAGAGGGCGCGGCCTGGGTTCCTGGCCGCGCCCTCTGCGCGTCCGGCTCCCATGGCGAGGCGAGCTCGGGCGGGCTGAGGCGCCTAATTTGCATCATCGGAATTCCGTGGAATTAATTCCGGCGGAATGTTTACTGGGTTTCTGGATTCAATTAAGATAAAAGCATGAAAACCGGTTCGTGTCTTGAAGATAAGGGTTAGGGGATGGTGGGAAAAATGGAACTGAAATCCGTGGAAATTGGTCACATCAGGTCAGAGTATGTGGACTGGGGGTTGAAATCGGATGACCTCCGAATCCGTCAACTCGTTGGCCATCTCTCATACCTGCTGGCGAAGGCGAGTGGGCCCGTAGCGGGACCGGCTTCAGGGCTGGTCGTCGACATCGAGGAGACTACGGCCTCCTCGTACTCCAACGAGACCAATCGGGTCCTCCGGGTAGCGACTGGAATCGGGGGCGAACGGGTTGCCTTCGACGTCGTCGTGCACCTGGCGTCTCCCACGACCTATAAGTACCCCTGACAGCAGGCGCCTTGGCTGGTCTGGCTGGGTCACCAGTCAGGCCGGGCCATACCGAGCCGGACCCGCAGGGCACTCGGTGCGGGCCCGGCGCCGCTCAGGGCTGCTCCGGCCCGAGCGGGTAGCACCGAAGGAATCCGGGCCACCGACGGCGGCGCCGACGGGTAGGCCAGATCGCTGGGCAGCATGAAAGGAAACGGCTGCATGCTAACCCTGTTCACCAACCGCTATCAGGCATACCAACCGCCGCAAGGCGTTGCGGTACGCATCACGCTGGGCGCCCCCCGCTTCAAGCTCCCCTATTCCCTCAAGTACGCGGTGAGGGAGCTGGCGCCGCGTCGAGACTACTTTTCCAAAGGACTTCCGGAGTTCACGGCGGCATACAGGGCAGACCTCAACCGCCTCGGTGCCGAGCGGGTAGCGGAGCTCCTTCGGGGGATCGCGGAAGCGGAGCAGGACCACAGGCTGGTCCTGCTCTGCTTCGAGGACCTGTCCGACCCGGCCCAGTGGTGCCATCGGCGGATCTTTGCCGCTTGGTGGAAAGAGATGACTGGCGACGAGGTGCGCGAGCTGGCTCCTATGGCCGATCAGTACGAGCAGGGCACCTTGATGTGAATACCGGCTGCCGCCGCCCAGGTCAGGCATTACGAAGGCGTGTCCGATGCTGCTGCCCGCGATCGCCAACGTGATCTTGCAGCGGGCGGTGTACTGGCCGGTGTCGGCCCTACGGGACCTGCACGACTACTTGGAGTGGGACCGGGGCATCGGGTGCAACTCCGCTCAGATAGCTGGTACCAGACACGTATCCCAAGGCCGCGGTATTCGTACGTGAGTAGGGCCCCTGGGCGAGGGCCCTGCTCACGTGGGCTCAGCCCTGGCAGCCGCAGCGCGATGCCGTCTTGGCCTCGGTGACGGTCAGGGCGGGGTCGACAGCGGTTTCACTGGAGGCGCAGCAGGCGTTGACACCGCAGCAGGCGTCGGCCAGCACGTGCCATAACCGTCCGGCGTGATCGCGATGGTGCGCCGCAGCTCAGAGGGACCTGTCCTGCCGGACGGCGGCCTGGCCAGGCACGGTTACTGTGTTCATCATGACCACGACGCCGGACCGGCTGAGCGAGATCGCGCGATCGCTGAACCGCATGCAGTGGCTGCCCACCGCCGAGGAAGTCAAGCTCGGCAGCGCCTTCTTCCGACACCTCAAGACGATCGCGGAGGAGCCGCAGCCTGACTTCCCGAGAGGGCTGAAACGGGGGGACCGTCTGCACACGGATGAGCTCGCCGTGCTGGCCCGGTCCGTCGAGGCGCTGCGGGACGAGCTGCTGCCAGCGTGGAGGTATCGGCTTGATGGCTCGCCCATGATCGAGTTGGTCGAGCATTACGTCTGCGGGGCGCAGCCGCTGCTGCCGCACGCGGAGCGGCTGCTGGCGAACTGGCGCGACGCCACCTTGCCTGCGCCGACCGCCGACGATATCGCCTACGAGGCCAAGCGGCTGAACATCTCTCCTGAAGAGGGCGAGGCCAACCTTCGGTATTGGCAGGCAGCCCATTGGGAGGAGGAACACAATCCGCGCTCTCTGTGGGACGAGTTGCAGCCGGCCTGGTCGTACCTGTGGGCGGTGGAGTCCACCATGACGGCCGCAGTGACAGGGGACACGGAATACTGACGGCCGCCGATCCGTGGACGGCGCTTTGCCAACATCAGCACCGGTCGCCAAGATGACGGCGTCACTCGTGTCGGTCGGGGGTGAAGTCGCCGGACCGGGGCGGCCAGGTAGGCAGAACAGCACGGGTGATCAGGCCCAGGGTTGCCCAGTCGCATACGGGATCGGCCATCAAGTCCGCGACACGGTGCACTTCCGGACCTCCGGCTGGACCTGTCTTCGCTCGCTTGCGGACTTCGTCAACCTCTTCCTTGGTGAGCACCATGTGTGCAAGACCATGTGAAGTTTCCAGGAGTGGGCTATCGCTGCGGGCATCGAACGAGCGCAGGCGGTCGGTGTCGACGAGTACACCGAGTTCGCTGGACATGGCCGCCTTGCTGCGCGCCCTGTCCTTGTCGGTCGTGGCGCGGACTGCCGTCGGCAGCCGCAAAGATCGTCGCTTTGGCTGGTAGGCAGATCCCGTCCTGGCGGAATGGTTGGTGCCGGTGGGAACGAGGATGACTTCCGAATTCGTCCACGGGGTCCGGGGGACGTACGCGACCATGCTGACGAGACTGGTATGGGCGACGACGAATTCCTCCGTGATCTTCTGATCGGCGTGGCGGATCCGTGCGCGCAGCGCCCACCACATAGCCCGGCCTCGGGTGTCCTCACCGTGGGTCCACTCGACCTGAGCACCGACCACGGACTTCCCTTCCTCTCGCAGTTCTCTTGACCACTCGTAGAACGCGGGAGAGGCGGCCACCAGTAGCGGCACCTCCCGCTGGCCACCGGTACGAGCGTGCCCGATGCCGATCCGCGTCAAGGCCGAGTCAACTGCCGCGGCAACCGTAGGAACTGCTGAGATCCCGTGGAGCTGCACCCCGACTGCGGTGGCCCCGACGGTCGCGTCCGCCTCCGGATTGATGATGATCACGCGTCCGCCTTGATCCCGGGCGTTCGCAGAGACAGAAGGAGTGAGCACGACCGGCGAATGGGTCTCCGCTGGCGCCACGATCAGGATCTCGTCAGCCCAGGCGACCGCCTTCTCGACCCACTGGGTCTGCTCGACGGGCAGTGGCGTGCCATCTCGACGTTCGGGGATGAGGACCGCGAGGCGTCCAACGCCTCTCCAACCTTGCTGCAGCCGTTGCACCGCCTCGTCATGCCACGTGGTCGTGGAGCCGGAAGAGGCCAGCAACACCGCTGCGCTCCACTCGCTGGGGAATCGCTCGCCCGCGTAGACGATCACGAATTGCTTATCCCAGTTAGGTAGCGTCTCCACTTCAGCGGACGGAATGTCGGCGAGCGTGCCCGTGTCGTCGTCGAACCTGACTTGAAAGGACACGGGTGTCGCGGTGCAGATGCGTTCCACGTCGTCGGTGCCCCACGTCACGGCGTTTACATTGCCGGTCCGGCCTGCGTGCGTGCCGCCGGTGACCTCAAGACGCGATCCCAGTTGCAGGGCTCCGCTGGCCGGCAACAGGAGCATGTCGATGTGCCGGACCAGTCTACGCGCTGCATGCTCGAACACGGTTGTGCCGGTCGGCCGATAGCGTCCATAGACGCCTTCGTGGAGCATCTCCGAGGGAAGGTAATCTTCCAGAAGCTCGCCGTGGGGACCTTGCAGGGCGTTCCAGAGCCTCCAGATCCTTCCCGCCACGGGCGGCGGTCCCGTGAAGTCGCCGTAATCCTCTTCGACTTCGGACAGCCGCGTGCGCGCGAGCTCGGCACGTCCTTTCTCAACGGACCACAGCTCATTGGTTCCTGGGCCGGGAAGGAGCTCTGACAAGTCCTGCCGAAGTCTTTGCAGGTCGCACAGCCGGTACCGTACTGCCCGCAGTGAGACGTGGCTCGCTTCTGATTGGCCATTCGAGCAGATCAGGTAGTAAATCAGCCCCAGACAATCACGTTCGTTCCAGGAGAGCCCGCGCAGCTCCGCGGCCTTGGCCCGGGCCGCCTCCCACTGACGCACCACCTGCTCGCTGTCCATGCCGCGATCCTAGGCGCACCCGAGCGCACGGTTGGGTGGCTCCGCTGGGTGTCGGGGGTCGACGGACGTTCTGCCATGAGTAGCCCGTGCCGCAGAGCGAGCTGCGTTCGCGGCATTCCGGTTGGCCGAGATCGTGGGCCGCTCGCCGCTGCCCTCGTTGAAGGAGTGAAGGATACGGTGCCTGTATGAACGAAGCAGCTTGGGAGGGTCGGCACATCAGCATGTACGGCTGCGGCTCCTGGGCCCGTGCGGTGAAGCAGGCGTCGCTGGTGTACGAGTGGCGGCTCGAGCACGGCCTTGGACTCGATGCGCAGGCCATGATCAACCACCTGGCGCAGCATCCCGAGGCCGAAGGCGAGTGGGTCGCTGACCGTAAGCTGCTGGGGTTGGTGCTGTGGCGTACGGCGTGGGAACACGGTGTCCTGCTGGACGAGGTGATCATGGCTGATGGAGTGCGGTACTGCACTCCATCAGGAGCGGCTGACCTGTTTCGCGATCCACTGCCCGAGCTTGCTGCGCATCTACCGCCGAAGGTGGTTGTCGGCTGGGAAAGCCGCCTTAAAGAGATCCTGCTCGAGCACGCCGCCGTGGACCTCGCGACCTGCCACTCCACCAGGCCGCAGCGACGTCTCGGATATCGAGTGCGTGAGCTGCGGGCGACTTCCGGCTGGGTGCGCGGGGACTGGCCCACCGCGGTCGACCTCGCCCACAGCGCCATCGAAAAGGCCGACCAAGCGCGGCGGGGCAGCCGCTGGCAAGTCGGGCCCATCGAGCTCGATGTCGCTGCTCGGGTTGGCCTCAACTCCGCTCCGATGTATGACTATCCGCCTACCCCCGCCAACCCTGATCACCCCACTTGGCTCCAGCGGGCTCACCGCCTAACCGACCTGGCCACCACCCTCCATGCCGTCTCCAATCTTCTCCCTCGCGACCACGGCGGCTTCATCACCCCGCTCGGCATGGTCTTCGACACCTGCGCCGGCGTCTTCGCTGCCCTTCGCGAGAGCGCCGAAGAGATCGAGCGGCTGTGGGCTGCCGAGCGTGATGAGCCGGCCGACCTGGACTACTGGGATCTGGCCCACGTACCCGAGCCGGTCGAGCAGCAGACCGCCGCGGCGGAACAGCTTGTCCAGACCCTGGGTATGTACCTGCGCGGGCTCGCCTTGAAGGACTAAGCGTCTGATCTGTCTCGAGAACCGCGCCCAGGCTCACTGATTCTTGAAAGACGAGCTGGACCGTGCCCAAGAAGCGCAGTGGATCTCCCAGCTGGCTTCCCAGGACCAGAGCCCATAGGGCCCGACACTGGCTTGGACGCCGCCTGTCCTGATCCACATGCGCTTGACTTCCGAGACAGGTCAGGAGCGAACCACGGTCGGTTGAGTCGCGTGAACCTGCGGATATCAACGCTCCAATGTTCTGCCTGCAGTTGGCTGTAAGGGGTGTCACGGCACGGTGACGGTGGCGATGACCAGGTAGTGGTCTGACAGCTGGGCCTTGGCGTCCTCGGCCGTTTCGAAGGCGACCGGGGCCAGTCCGTAGGTGTAGACGCGATCCAGGCGCCGGGGCGCGTCGTCGTTCAGGAACGCACCGGTCTGCTGCCGGTTCTGTGGCGGGAGCAGGTCGGCGGCCACGTCGATGAACCCGCCGACCTGGAGGACCTTGCTGGGCCGCCGGTCGAAGATGGGGCGCCCTTCCTCGTCGAGGATGGGGTCGCCGGCCGCGTCGAACAGGGCTTGTGAGGCGAGCATGTAGTCGGGTAGCCGGTCGATGTCCGGCTCCAGGTCTGGCTCGGCGAGGTGCGCCCACCGTGCGCCGCTGGGGCGGCCGTGCACCGAGTTGAAGTCGCCGGCCAGTACGGCCCGCCCGGGCCCGGCAGCGAGCCGTGCCATGTGCTTGGCCTCGCTGTAGCGCACTTCGCCGTTGGCGTGGTGGGCGTGCACGGCCATCACGTTGACGTCGCCGACTCCGTCGACGTCCAGGCGGTGCTGGGCGAATGTGCGATGTGCGATGCGGGAGTAGTCGTTGGTGGAGCGGTGGCGGATGCGGTCCCGGCGCCACAGGAGTGCGGTATGGCGGTGGTCGGCGCGGCTGCGGGCTGCTACGCCCTCCATACTCAGGCCGCGGGCGTAGCGGTCTAGGACGGGTCCGGCGCCCTCCCACACCTCGGGGTCGGTGCTGTCCAGCCAGCCGGTGCCACCGCATTCCTGGATGCTCAGGATGTCGAGGTCGTGGGCGGCAAGCATCTCGATCTGGCGCTCGGCGAGGTCACCGTCCGCTTCATGAATGTTGTAGGTACCAATGCGGAGCTGATTGGAACTCACCGTGGGCCTCCGGGAAACAAGTCGATGTCGAGGGTGAGGGATCCGGCGCAGTGGTCATGGAAGGCTCAGGAACTTCTGGCGCCCTGGAGATCTCGATGCACGCTAACCGTCTCCAGGTCTCCGATGGTTGCGGCGTCAGCGTTCCCATGGGCCATTACGTGACGTTCGGGATGGGCAATTGGCTGGCCGTCGACAGGTTGCGGTTCATGCCTTGTACCCGAGGTGCAGTTCATGGACGGGCGTGAACGTGTAGGTGTTGTTCGGAACATCCTGGCGTTCCCAGACCAGCCATATGGAATTGATGGTTGCCGTGGTGCGGATACCAGGGCGGATGCCTGTGACAAGGGCGGAAGCGAGCTCGTCCGCGCGCGCGGCGAGCCAGGGTATGTGGCAGTCCTGCTTGCCATAGCCGACGGAGATGTGCGGCCAGAAGTGTTCTTCGGGCGGCGGCAGTACGAAGCTGGCGTCCAGCAGTCCTGCTCGGACCCTCCGGTTGAGTTCTGCGGGACCTTCCTCGGGCCAGATAGCGGCGGTGGCGGCGGAACCGCTCAGCGAGACGGGACCGACCTCGATATCGAACGGCTCAAGATCGGCCAGATGGTGCTGGATCGCCCGGCTGGCAGTCTTGAGGTGCTCGGGGCTGATGCTCTGCCCGTCAGCGGCTCGGTTCTTGACCGACTGGATGGTGCAGTGGAGGTTCTCGTCGGCGACGGGCGTCACGACATCGGGGTAGGCATCGACGATCTGGCGAAGTTGGTGAAAATAGGCGACGACTTGTGGCAGGTGTTGGGGAAGCCACAGGACGTGGGGTCTGATCCAATCTTCGTCCGGTCCACCCGGGGTGCCCCACAGGCGGGCGGGTGTCAGGAACTTTTTCATGCGGCTATCTCGATCTCGGCGAGGGCGAAGTCGCTGGTGACAGGGACGTGGTCGGATGCTTTTTTGCTGTGTGGGCTGTGGTGGGTGGTGTGGGCTCGGGCGACGCGGGCGAGGTCTGCGGTGGCACGGATGGTGTCGATCCGACGGAGACCGAAGTCGTCAGTGCGGCCGTGTTCGTCGACCCAGTGGCCGCACGATGGCGTCCACGGCACGTCCAGGACGGCGGCGATATCGTGCAGGCCGCCGGGTTCACGACGCAGGAACTCGGTAGCGTCCCGGTCGGCTGTCTTCGCGTTCGGGTCATCCGGGTTCCATTTGATCTGGTACCGCAATTTGCGGTGGTTCTGGTGTGTGTACGGGTCTTCGTCGTAGTAGTGGCCGTTGGGGCGCCTGTCCGCTGAGATGTTGTTCCAGTCGGCCCCCACCGCACCGGGTACGCGTTCGTCCTGGAAGGCGGACAGTACGCAATGGGCTTCGTCGAACCTTCTGCGCGGGCGGAGGGGGTCAGCGTGGTAGGCGGCCCATTTGACAGGGACGGGGCCGCCGGCGTCGAGGATCAGGGTGAGCATGGCGTGCAGGAGGTCGGGGCCCCCGTCGTAGGCGCGCATCCCGCCCGGTACAGGCTGTACTTCAGGTGTCCAGAGCATGCCCACGTGGTGGCGGACCGAGCCGCGCCCGCGGGCCTGGCTGGACGCGAGGGCGGCCACCGGCTTGGTGCGGCCTGCGGGCACGGCGTTGCACCGCAGGCCGGTGTCGTCAGCCAGCATGCGCAGCACCCGGCCTGCCTTGGCCCGGGTGTCCCCGATGATCTCCTGTACCGCGAGGGCTCCGGCTCGCCCCCGGTAGATCTCGGTGATGACGGCCACGATGAGCTCGTATCTGGTCCATTGCGCCGGGGTGCGCGGCATCTGCAGATTTAACAGGTTGTACGTGCCGAAGCGGAACCAGTCGTCAGATTCACCAGGACTGGGTGTCTGAGGTTCGGGGCTGTGGCTGGTTGCGGTCTCAGGTGGCATGGCGGTCTCCGAGCGTGATGGTGGCGATAGAGTTCCAGTGGATTGCGTAGGCGGTCCGTGGGGCCTCTGCGACTGGTACCTGGTCGAAGCCCACTTCGACGAGGTCGACGGTGTCGATGGTGAGGGCGGCATGGCTGGGCCGGACACGGCGCAGGGCGCTTTGCAAGGTGTCGGAGCACGCCCGCGAATGGGCGTATCCGATGCTGAGGTGAGCGGGCAGTACGTCGTACTGAGTGGACCGCGGACCGCGGACCGCGTGCACGGCAGCGCGGATGCGCTCGTGGAGGTTTTCCAGGCCCGGGTCGGGGTGGAGGTCGAGGAGGGCTCCGGTCTTGTTGGTGATCGGAGGTCCGGCCAGTCCCGTCCACGGGGTGGCATTCGCCAGGTGTTCGTGCAGGGAGTCGATCAGGTCTTTGCGCTCGCTGTCGTTGATGTCCTGGGCGTGCGCGTCGGTGATCATCTCCAGCGTGATGTGCAGGGGGACGGGGTGGGTCGGCCAGTCCTTCATGGCGGTGTGGCAGCCGTCGACCAGTGTCTGGAGGGCCGGGTGCCGGGTGAGGTCCGGCAGGCCGTAGATCTGTAGGACGCGCGTGGCCTTCGGCCAGGGCTCGCCCCGGAACCGAGGAACGAATCGTTTCATGCCGTTTTCATATCCTTTATGTGCGTTTAACTGAGTGGCCGCGGTTGGGGAACCGCGGTGGGTCTGTCCGTGCGGCGAGAGGCTTCCCGGCGTCGCTGGCTGCTTGGAGTGGCCGGGCCAGGCGGGTCGGGTTTCCTGGCCGGTGATGTCGTTATTGGGGGCTGCCGTTGCTGAGGGCGTCGGGCCGATGGACCTGCCCGCCCACGGATTGTGTGGCTACTGCTGGTTTGTCGGGCTGGTATTGGCGGGCCTGGAGACGGTACAGGCTTCGGAAGATCCCTGGTTTGGTCTCGTCGTGCATGAGGGAGTGGAAGTCTCCCGTCTCAGCGAGGCGGCCGTCCTTGAGGACGTGGATGACGTCGGCGTGGCGGACGGATGCGAGGCGGTGTGTGATGAGCACGATGGTCTGGCCGTGGGCGGCCAGTTGCTGGATCTGGTCGAAGACCTGCTGCTCGGCGCGGGCATCGAGGGCAGCGGTGGGTTCGTCGACGATGAGGATGTCGGCGTCGCGGTAGCGGGCTCGGGCGATGCTCAGGCGTTGCCACTGGCCGCCGCTGAGCTGGTGGCCACCGCGGTATCCGCGGGCGAGGAGGGTGTCCCAGCCGCGTGGGAGGCCATCGATGACCGCCTCTGCGTCGGCGTACGCGGCGGCCACGTCCAGCCGCTCGTCGGTGACGGGCACCTCGGATCGGCCGATGGCGATGTTGACCTTGGCCGTGAAGGGCCAGCGGTAGAAGTCCTGGCCGACGACGGCGACGCGGGAGAACAGCTGGTGCCGGTCGGCGTGAGCGGTGTCGATGTCGTCCCACCGGATGTGGCCGCTGTCCGGGGCGTAGAGGCCGCACAGGAGTTTGATCAGGGTGCTCTTCCCGGAGCCGTTCTCGCCGACCAGGGCGACGATCTTCCCTGTCGGGATGGTCAGGCTGACCCGCTCGAGGGACGGTTCGCTGTCCGTCCCGGGGTAGGTGAAAGTGACGTCTTCGAAGAGGATCTCGGTGGGTTGTTTGGGCAGTGGCAGGCCACCTGTGGGAATGGCCCGGCGGGTGGTCTCGAAGGCCAGGCGCTCCAGGTCGCCGACGAACATGGCTTCCCCGTTGAGGTAGTTGATCTGCACGACCACGTTGTCCAAGCTGGCCGATCCGGTGCGGATGGCGAGCACCGCGGTCCCTGCGACGGACAGGGACATCGCGCCGGTCCACAGCAGGCCGCCCAGGGTGAGGTAGACGGCTGCCGTGGCGATTCCGGTGAGAGCGGCGGCAACCAGTCCGGTACGGGCGGCAAGGCGGGCAAGGCGCGTCTGCTCGCTCACGGCGGTCGAGGCCATGGACCGGTAGTGGGTGAGAAGGAAGGGGCCGACGCCGTGGACACGAATCTCGGCTGCTGCGTCAGTGGAGATCAGCAACCGGCCCAGTAGGTGTCCGGCCCTGGTGTGCTGTGTCCAGGTGTGCCAGGAGGCGTAGTGGCGCCGGGCGATGGTCAAGGTGGCCCAGGCTCTGGGCAGCGTCATGGTGACCAGCAGGGGCAGCAGCAGCGGATGCAGCACGGTCAGGACGGAGGCTGCGGCGATGAGTGAGAGCAGTGCGTTGACGACGGAGGTGCAGTATTTGAGCATGCGGCGCGAGGCGCCGGCACCGTGCTGGGCGCTGTCGAGCAGCCGGTGGAAGTCATCGTCCTCCACGGCCGCCATCTCGACCCGGGCGGCGCCGCCAAGGTACCGCTCGGTGGCCAGGCGCTCGATCTTTGGTTCCAGGCGTCCGGTGTGGGCGGTGGAAGCTGCGGTCAGCAGCGCGCCGATGAGCGCGGTCACGGTGACCGTCCAGAGCGCGGGGCCGGCGTCGCGGAGGCGGTCGGCCATGGTGCCGTCGGCCAGCAGGGCGGCCAGGACATGGTTGACCGCGACCAGGCCGATCGCCTGCGCGACACCGCGGCCGATCTCGGCGACAGCCACTGTCTGAAGGGCGCGCTTGTCGGCTTGCCAGGCCAGGCGCACGGTCACTGCGAGCAGGTGCGGCAGTCGCCGCACTACCGCCCGCAGACCCAACTGGAGGGTTTGGTCGTCGTGTGCGTTCCAGCCCTGGTCATACCGAAGAGGCCCGCCGAACAGCAGAAGTTCGGACTCCGGAGTGCTATCGGTGGGAGGCGTGGCGGATCGGCGGCGCCATGTCACAGGCTGCTCCCCTCGGCCGGCAGTTCGTCGATCGCGGACGGAGCCATGGTGGGCACGGCCCGCAACGCGTTGGTGGCGGTGAGCGCCATGCGGGCCTGATCGTGGCCAGTTGGGCCCAGGCCGAGGAGGGCGACGGCCTGGTGCGGGGCGACACACAGACGCCTGAACATCTGACGGCTACCGGAAACTGGAGCACTGGGCTGGACCTTGCTGATGACTGCGGCCAGGCTGACAGCGGCGCAGATCCGATACTCCATGTTCGTTCCGGTCTCGTCCTGCTTGATTTCTTCCTGAACGTATTCGAGATACCCGAGGTAGTGGGGAGCCTCGATGTCCAGCTGTGCCTGCTGGCTGGCGACGCGGGCCACGGCGGCAGGACTGCTGTCGTCGTCTGGGACCGGGCCGCCGGGAAGCCAGAACCGCCTGCCTCTGGCCGCGTCAGTGAGCACGATGATCCGCCCGTCGGGCACGAACAGCCACACCTGGCTGCGGGCGATCGGCAAGCCGTCAGGGACGTCCTGGCCACCGTGCCACCGCGGCCTCGGCGCCGCACGCGGGCCGCCCGGTAGGGCGGAGGCTGCGGCGTGGAGCAGAGGCGGTGAGGGAGCTTGGGCGGTTTCGGGCATGAAGTGCTGCTCCAGAAGGTGCGGCAGGGGCCTAGAAGAGGCCGGGCTGGTGGGGCGCGGGGGCTTTCGGGGATCGGCCGGCGATGCGGGTCAGGTCGGCCAGGGACGTGAGCAGTCCGCAGCGCGCGGCGTCGCCGAGGAGCTTTCGGAAGACGCGGACGGTGATCGACACGTCATCCATGGCCCGGTGCCGCCGGGCGGGGGGCGGGAGTTTGAGGTGGCTGATGAGCGCGTCCAGCCGGTAGGAGTCCAAAGTGGGGTGGACGGTGCGGGCCAGGAGCACGGTGTCGATCAAGGGAGTGAGGGCCAGCCGGGGGCAGGCGTCGCGGTAGGCGTACAGGAACCCGGCCCCGACGGGGGCATGGTGGGCGACCAGCAGGACAGGTCCCTCGGGCACCTGCGACTCGAGCTCGGCGAGCACCACGGGGGCGGGTGAGGCGTCCGCGAGGTCTTGAGGACGGATGCCGGTCTGGGCAGTGTCCCTGGGGGTGAGCGGGGCGTGTCCGGGCGGCTTGATGAAGGAGCGGAAGGTAAATCCGGTAGGCAGCGGGCCCACGCCGGGCCGGTGCTGGACGGCTAGGACGGCGACCTCGATCGGTTCCGGGCGATGGCCTCGTGGTGTCGTTCCCTCGAAGTCGATGACCCAGAACGGCGTTGCGCGGAAGGCGTCGTCCTCGCTGAGGTGATCGTGTGTGCGGGTCTCGTTCTCAGTCCGGGGTTCGCTGCGTGTGTGCGGGGGCGTGTTCGTCATGTGGCCAGGGTGGTGGAGGCGGGGACGTGGTTGCCGACGGCGAGGGTGGCCAGCGTCAGGGTGCGCAGTTGGCCCGGGGTGGTGGCCCATGCCGTCCACTGGCGGGTGAAGGGCTCTTCCTCTATGGGGATGCCTGCGTCGGGAGCCGCGCGGTGGGCGAAGGTGCGCAGGGTGAGGTCGTGGTGCGGATAGAGGGTGAAATCGCCCAGGTAGTCGGCGGCGGCTGCGGCGGCGGTCGAGGGGCCAACCCGGTTGATGCCCCTCAGCGCGGTGACCAGCTCGGTGCCGGTGAGCTGTCTCCAGGCGTGGCCGTGGGCCTGGTAGGCCGCGGCGGCGGACCGCAGTGACGGACGGTAGAAAGCCGCCTTGGCCTTCTCGAAGGCGCTGTTGGGAAGCTCGAGCAGCGTCTGCGGAGTGGGCGGAAGACGGAGCGGTCCGTGCGGTCCTTCACTGGCGGGCCCATAAAGGGTGCACCAGCGACGATAAAGCCCATGGCCGTTGTCGGGACGGACTTGCCGCTGCTGCAGGATCGCGACGCACAGGGCGTCCCACAGCGAAGGGTTCGAGACCCGCACGATCGTTCCCAGGATGGACAGCGCGTTGGTGAGCTGACGCGGCGCGGCCGGGGGAAGAAGCCGACGGCAATGGGTGTAGGTGAGCTCTGGAAGGCGTCCGTCTCCCGCCAGAGGCATGAAGTCGAGGGCTTGCCCGGTCCAGGAAGTCACCCAGGTGGCGCCCCGTTCGTTGGACAGGAGCCGGTGCCAGCGGCCGGACTCGGTCTCGGTCCAGCCGGGATGGTCGGTGCACAAGCTCGCGTGAGCCAAGACGTCTCCTGTCTCATGGTGGGGGTGGTGATGCAGAGGGGCCGAGGAACGGACGCTGCGTTAGTGAGTGGCTGTGAGGATGCGGTGGAGTACGGCGAGATCGAACCGGGCGACCAGCAGCGCGTGGTCGGACACTCGTCGCACGTCGGGAGTGGCGACGGCTTCGAAGCTGCGCAGGGCGGGGGTCAAATCAGGGGTGCCGAACACGACGTCGATGCGCTGCGGGGGCCCTTGGTCCTTACGCTTCAGGCTGGCCGTGGCGGCCAGGGCGCCTGGCTGTTTCAGAACGGTTCCAGCATGGTGGGCGAGGTCGGTGAAGATGCCCTTGCCGCCAGAGAGGATCTCGCTCGGTCGGGTGTCGGAGACGCGTCGGCCGTCTCGCTCGATGGTGCGGTGCTCGAAGTGGACGGCGTCGTCGACCTGATCCCAGTCGAGAGGTTCGGTGATTTCGTCTCTGGTGCGGTAGGGGTAGCTGTTGGCGTCCATCCCAATCAGGGCGGTGCCGCCGTGGTCGGCGAGAACGGTGAGCCGGCGAGCCTCTGTGGCACGCATGGTGGGGTCGAAATGACACAGGTGGGCTGACGCCAGTTGGATCGGCTTGGGGCACCCCTTGAGGCAGACCTGTACGTGGCAGATCTGCTTCCAGGGCAGATCGTGATCAGTATGGGTATCGATCTGGAAGAGCTGCGGGTCGACCATCACCCCGACCGGGTTGCGGCTACGGCCCTCTTTCGGGGCCGACATGACCGGAATTAGTCCGCCGAGCGCGGAGGCTTCCTCGTACAGGTCATGCCTGCCGTTTTCCCACGCGCCGGTCAGTTCCTGCCGGAATACGATATGGGGCTGGTATCCGGCGAGAATGCTGTGTGCCAGACGGCGATTGTCCTCACTGCCGCTGCGCCCGCGGCCATTGTGCTCCACGTTCCAGCAAACCACGCGCAGTTCACCGCTGGGTGCCCCTTCGGCGTATTTTTGTGGATTCTCCGGGCTGGACGCAATTTCAATGCCATATTGGACTGGTCGACGAATATTTCGGTGAGCCGCTTGGTCTTTCCTTCTTGGAGCCGATCCAGCCGCGCAGGCCAAGTGCCTCCTCGTCCTCGTAGAAGAGCTTGCGGTTCTTGGCGAGGGCGAGGTCGCACTCTTACCGCAGCAGAATGCCGGGCCGATGCCGGTCATGGTGGCGTGCATGGCCCGTCGGCGACCAGGATCCCCTACGCTGTTGCCTTCGAAGTTCGAGCTGACGATGGCGAAAGTGTTCTGGGAGCCGTCACGGTCTCGGGTGACCGGGGTGGTCACAGTCATGTTTGGTGAGTCCTCGTCGAATGCAGGGGGGAGGGCGGGTCAGATCAGGCCCTTGCGCAGGGCGAAGGCCACGGCGTGGGCCCGGTTGGACAGCTGGTGTCGGTTCATCACGTCGTGCAGAGCGCCCTTGATCGTGCGCTCTGAATAGCCCAGCTTGTGAGCGATATCCGAGGTGTCCAATCCGTCGGCGACCAGCCTCAGGATCGCGATCTCCCGCTCGGCCATACGAGCGTTGCCTGGTCCGTGCTGCCCTCCGTACAGTCGGCCAACCAGGCGAAGCAGCCGTTCTTGAAGGTCTGGCGGGATGTGGCCGTCTCCCCTGGCCACGGCCTGGATCACCTGCTTCAGCCGGGGCGCGGTGGCGCCAGCCCGCCACATGATCCCGGCGATCCCGCATTCGGCGGCCAGCCCCACCTGGTGGTCCTGGAGGCGGGGCACCAGCAGGACCAGCCGCGACGGGCCGCTCTGCTGCACCGTGCGCAGCAGTTGGTAGCCGGCTGGGTCGACGGCATCCGTGGTCACCACGGTTACAGCGGCGGCGCCGGGGTCGTCGTGCAGCAGGCGTATCTCGGGGTAGGGACGCAGCAGACCGGTCAACCCGGCCTCTGAGACGGGGTCGTCAGCGCGCACCCGGACGGTGATGCAGTCGGTCATCGATCAGTCCATCCGCGGTGGGGCGGGGCGGTTCGTCCGGCTGGTGTTGTTCATGGGTACGGCGGAGCAGAACAGGTCCGCGATGCGGGCGGGCTGGAAGTCCTGGGTGTGGTGGTGGGCGGCATGGCAGGTTGTGCGGTAGGAAGCCGGGTCGGCGAGCAGCCTGTCGGTGAGGAACAGCAGTGCGTTCGGCCCGTGCATGACGTCGGCGAGCAGGCGGCGGGGCCCGTGTTGGAGGGGCTGGAGCAGTTCGGCCAGGACGGCGGTGTTGTAGGCGATGACGGGTGTGCCCCGGCTGAGGGCTTCCAGGGCGGTCAGGCTGCTGGTGGGCCGAAGGCACGGGATGATCACTGCGGCGGCGCCGGCCAGCCAGTTGGATACTTCTGCCCAGCCAGGCGTCGGCTGCAGTGTGATGTTCGGGGCCTGGTCGGCGAGGGCCTGGCACTGCTGCCGCAACACGCCTGTACCGCGTACGTCGCCCAGCCCGGGGTGATCCAGGGCGATCTCCACGGTGCGATGCCACGCTTTGGCGGCTGCAATCACTCCGAGAACACCCACATCCGGGCCAGCCGGAGCCAGCACCCTCACCGGCCCCTCGGCCCGTCGCGCCACGGGAGCAGCGGAAGGTCCGCGGGCGGGGCCATGCAGTGGAGGGATCGGGACAACGCACCACCTGCGGGTGGGCCAGGCCGCGGCCGTGGCCTGCTGCAGGACGGCATCGCAGGAGGTGATGATGGTGTCCGCGTGGGCCAGGGCCGACGGCATGTCCAGTTCCGGTTCCTGCTGGAGCGTGGGCACCATCAGCGCACGCTGGACGCCGTCCGGCAGATCGGTAGGCAGGCGGCCCAGCCCCGACAACGCGCCCACGCACACCACGGTGTCGCTTTGATGCCGAACGACCAGGTCGTACAGGCTGTTCAGGATCTTCTGGTTGCTGGTGACGAGGGCGTTGCGCAGGATCTGTGGTGTGCAGGGCAGGGTGATGGGCAGATCGAGTTGCTCGACGAGTACACCCGGAGGCCCGACACCGTCGGGCTGTTCGGCGGCGGTGGCGATGACGACACGATGCCCGGCGTGGGCAAGGGCAAAGGCCAGAGTGGTGACGGCCCGGTCAACGCCGGTCGCAGCTCCCAGGTGCCAGGAGACGCGGACGAACATGATGTTCCGGCGCGCCAAGGGGGACGGGTCGGGCATGTTGGGACCTCTGGGGTTGACCGTGCTGGGGAAGCGGGAAGCGGGCTGGGGCTATGCGGCGCTGTGGATCGGGGTCCCGGCGTACAGGTTCGCCGTCCTGCGCGCGATCCGGGCAGCCATGGCGGGCTCGGTGCGGTGGGCGAGGTCATCGCGGGCGATGAGGATGAAGGCGTCCAGCTCTGGTTGCTCCCCGGGAGCAGCCTCGGGGAGCCTGATTTCGGTGATCTGGCGGGCGGTGAGCTTCCCGCAGTCATAGACGAAGTTGTAGCCCTCGGCGGCCGTGGGGGCGGCGGGCATGTAGTCCTTGACCAGCAGCTCGCTCGGGATGATCGAGAGCCCCGTTTCCTCCCACACCTCCCGTCGGCTGGCGTCCCAGTCCGTCTCGCCGGGCTGTGCGCCCCCGCCGGGAAGCTGATCTAAACGGTCCTCCCTGGTGCCGTCCTCCGTCGTGTTGTAGGTGGGCCGGACGGGCAGCACTCTGCCGGCCTCATCGGTGATCAGCGCCAGACCTCCAGCTCTGCGGCCGGTCGGGGCAATGTATGCGGTGTCCTGAGGCATGGAGTCGGTTCCTTGACTGTGTCCGCGGGCAGACGGGTGCCGCATGGTGGGGATTTACGGGTTGGGTGGTGTGGTCAGGCGTGAGTCGGTGGCTGCCGGAGGGTGTCACCGCGAACGGCCCCGGGATCGGATGGCTCCTGGGTGGTCGATGTGCATGTGGGTGGTTGGCGCCAGGTGTCCGGGGAGGTGATCCAGAACCTTCCCTGCGATGACATCTGCCGGGCGGCCGCGATGGTGGTCGTGGTGTTGCCCGGGCGGGCCCGTTGGATGATCTTTTCGGACAGAAGTTTCGGCAGCGTCTTGCTGGCGGACGTCTGACTCGTGCCATAGCGGCGGGCGAGTTCTGGAGTGCTTGGTAAAGGGTCACCGGGGTTCAGGGTGCCGTTGAGGATGTCGCGGCGGAGCGCGGCAATGAGCTGCTCAGGCTTGCTCAGCAGTTGTCGTTCGCCGGCCTTCTTCGGGTCTCGGACGATCTTGCCGATTGAGCCAAGGGATTCCACGAGTCCTTCGGCGACGAGGATCTTGATGGCCTTGAACACCACATGCTGCGGGACCCGGTGTGCGGCGACGAGCGTCCGGTTGGCAGGCAGCAGTGTGCCGGGCGGGTACGTACCGTCCGCGATCTGCTTCTGGAGGATGGCGGCCAGCTGTCTGACGCGCTCAGCAGTGGTCGGCGGTCGTTTCTGTCCAGGGACCGCGACGCGTGTTCCTGTCTTTCCCGGGCCGCCATGGAGTACCCCGTTGTCCTTGAGGCGGCTCAGCGCATTGCTTGCCGTACTGGTCGATACACCGAGACGCTGCGCAAGCGCGGCGCCCGTAGGCACCAGGTCACCCGGCTTGTACTGACCCGAGGCTATGTTCTCCAGGATGTGTTGCTGGACGCGGTCTACACCCGACGTCGTGCAGGTGGCCAAGCGGTTGGGCACGGTCTTGTAGCCCGACGGAGTCAGGGCTACCACTTCCTCCTCTGTCAGGCTCCGCACGGCGGCACGCACCACAGGCGCGCTGACATTGAAGCGCTGTGCGAGAAGACCGCTTTGAGACAGCGCCTCCGGGGGCAGCTCGCCGTCTGCGAGCTGTTGGCGCAGCGCCGCCGCGATCACCTGGGATTTTGTGGTCAGCATGTCACTTTCCGGGAAGGCCGGCTGGGAAAGCTGGCTCGGCGAGGAGACAAGGGCGGTGCTGAACACGCCTGTCTCGGCTGGGGATATGGCGACGAGGGCCTGCTGATGGATGTGGCGGACTGGCTCGTCGTGGGCGCCGTATGTTTCGTTCGGGCCGCATGGGGGCGCTGTGCCCGCAGAGCATGCTCCGGGTGCTGTTAGCCAGCCTGAATGGTCTTCGGGCGCAGGTGCACGGGCAGGGATTGGTGGCCGTTGGAGATGAAGGATTCGAGCGGGCGTAGCTCGCTTGGCGGGACGGCGAGGGTCAGGTGGGGGAAGCGGTTGAACAGGGCGCGGAGTGCGATGCGGGCTTCGAGGCGGGCGAGTTCCGCTCCGAGGCAGTAGTGCGCCCCGTGGCCGAAGGCGAGGTGTTCGCGGCGGGTGGGCCGGGTGATGTCGAACTGGTCGGCCGCCTCGCCGTGGCCGTCGGGGTCGCGGCCGATGGCGGCGTAGTTGATGAGGATCGGCTCGCCACGGCGCAGCGTCAGGCCCGTGCCTGGGTCGTCGATGTCCTCGGTCGGGAATCGCATGATGATGTTGGCGACCGGTGCCTGGTGCCGGAGGGTTTCCTCGACCATGTCGGGCCACGAGGCGTGGCCACCTCGGAGCAGCGCGAGTGTGGCGGGGTGGGTGAGGAGGTTGACGATGCCGTGGTCGAGGAGATTCACGGTGGTCTCGTGGCCGGCGCCGATCAGCAGCAGGAGGCTGTCGAGGAGTTCCTCCTCGGTGAGTTTGGATCCGGTCTCGTCATCGTGTGCCTGGATGAGGGCGCTGGTGACGTCGTCCTTCAGCGCGGTGCGCTTGGTGGCGACGAGGTCGACGAGGAGCTGGTACAGCTCGGTGTTGTTCGCGGTGGCCTGTTCCTCGGACAGGTGGGTGGCGAAGATGAAGCCGATCCTGTCGCGGAAGGCATCGTGCATGTCGTCCGGGACACCCAGGAGGGTATTGGCGACCAGGAGCGGCAGCATCCACGCGAAGCGCGCTCGCAGATCCACGACCTCGTCGGCGGCGCTGGTGTCCAGATCGTCGAGGAGGCCGGTGGTGATCTCTTCGATCCTCGGGGCGAGAGCGTTGATACGGCGAGGGGTGAACGCGGGGCGCAGCAGGCGGCGCAGCCGGGTGTGTTCGGGCCCGTAGGCGGTCAGTGCGTTGCGGACGTAGACCCAGATCCGCAGCGGCCAGTCGGCGGGGATGTCGCCGCGGATGAAGGCCGGCCAGTGGCGGTGTGCGTCCTTGGAGATGCGCGGGTTGGTGAGGAGCCGTATGGCCAGATCCGGATCGGTGATGGACCAGGCGGTCACACGGCCGGGCAGCTCTACCGGGGTGGCGGGGCCCAGGGCGCGGAGACGGGCGGATTCGGCGTGGATGTTGTGGCCGTTGGGGTCGAGGCGGAAGGGGCAGCCGGAGGCGGGGGCGGTGTGACGGGTGTCCATGAGTGGCCTCCAGAAGTGGCGGTGGCGGGTGGGAAGGTGACGGGGAGGGCGGCCCAGCCGGACATGAATGTGCCGGGCCGGCGGGTGAGCTGCTCCCGGGTGCAGGCGAGGGTGAGGTCGGGGAGGCGGTCCAGGACGCGCTCGACCGCGGTCTCGCAGATGAGCCGGGCCAGATCAGGGGCCGCACAGCCGTGCACTCCCGCGCTGAAGGACAGGTGGGCTGCGTTGCCCGCGCGCCGGTCGGCGTAGGCGGTGAGCTGGGGGTCGCTGTTGGCCGCGGCGAAGCTGACCAGGATCGGCACACCGGGTTGGAGCGGGATGTTCTCGTACGTGCCCGGGCTGCGGGGGTAGAGCGGGCAGTAGTTGGCGACGGGTGGGTCTTCCCACAGCACATCGTCGAGAGCGTCACCGACGGGCTGCACACCGTCGTACACGTTCCCGGCGAACCGGTCATCGTTGATCATCAACAGCAAGGCGTTGCAGATCAGATCGGTGCACGGCTGACTGGCCGCTCCGAAGATGAGGAGGATCTGCTGAACCATCTCCGGGTCACTCAGCCCGGCGGAGTGTGCCAGCAGCCAAGAGGTGACGTCCTGGCTGGGGCTGCGCCGCTTGAGACGGGTCAGCTCCAGGCAGGCGGCCTCCAGGTCGGCGTTTGCCTGTACCGCGTCATGGGCGGTGTCGAAGAGCTTTGCCATGGCCAGGACGATGCGCCGGCCGAGGTCGGGCGGGCTGCCGAACATCTCGATCAGGACCAGTGTCGGAACCTGACCGGCGAGGTCGGAGACCAGATCGGCCTGCCCGCGGGCGGCAAACTGATCGATGAGGGTGTCGGTGATGCGGGTGACCGTGGCGGCCAGTGCGTGCGTGTCGACCAGGTTCAGGCTGTCGGTGATGGACTGCCGCAGACGGGCGTGCACCGGTCCGTCCATCCACAGCGCGTTGGGGCGGCGCTGCATCATCGGCAGCGCCGGGCAGTCGGCGGGCACCTGCCCGGCCTGCAACGCCGACCAGTGCACAGGGTCCTTGGCGAACTTCTCCGGGGTGTTGCGCAGCAGGTAGAGGGCGGCCTGGTAGGTCGTGGTGATCATCCCGAACACGCCGGGGGCGATCTCCACCGGGGCAATCGGGCCCATAGCGCGCAGCCGCTCATAGGTGGCACGCGGATTGGCGCTGAACTCCGGGCCGTAAATCGGGATCGGCCTCGCGTAGCTGTCGGCAACAGGACGGCCGTAGGGGCAGCCGCCGGACGATCGGCCGAACGTTGAGACGGAAGGAGAGGGAGGCATGGTCATCGGGCGGGCTCCGGGTGGAGAGTGAGCAGATACTCCACGAGACCGATCAGCGCATCCCTGGAGCTCTGACGCTCGCGGGCATCACACATGACCAGCGGCGTGCGCTCGGGCAGATCCATCGCCTCGCGCAACTGCCCCAGGCTGTAGGCCGGCGCATCAGGGAAGGTGTTGACGGCAATGGCGTACGGGAGGTCGAGCTCCTCCAGCCGGCCGATGATGTCGTAGCTGTCTTCCAGACGGCGGGTGTCGACGAGGATCAGCGCGCCGAGGGCGCCGCGTGTGAGGTCCGCGAGGAAACGCTGGAACCGTATCTGCCCGGGGGCGCCGAACAGGTACAGCACCAGCTGATCGCTCAGCGACAGACGGCCGAAATCCATGGCGACCGTCGTGGAGGTTTTGCCCGGCAGACCCTCCAGATCGTCGGTCCCGACACTGGCCGCGGTCATGTCTTCCTCGGTACGCAGCGGGCGTATCTCGGACAGGGAGCCGATGAAGGTGGTCTTGCCGACACCGAAAGCCCCCGCGATCACGATCTTCACAGCCGTCTCGTGGCCACGCAGATAGGCGGTGTCGGCCGGTGGGTCAAAGGGCGCGGAGTCCATGAAGCACTGCCTTCAAAAGGTCTGGATCGGGCTGCTTGGCTGGGGGAATCGGGGCGCGGGTTGTGATGTGGCCGCTGTCCATCAAGTCGGCCAGCGGGAAACACAAGACACTGACCGGCAGCCCCAGATGGGCACTGATCTCGGCGACGGACAAGGCGCCCGGCAGACACAGCTCCACCACCCGGCGCCGCTCCGCCGTCAGATGAGAACGCGGAACCTCATGCCGGACGATCACAAGCGTGAGGTGATCGAAGTGGTTGCGGCTCGGGGCCGACCGGCCACCCGTAACAACGTAGGGCCGCACCAGCCCGCCATCCCGGTCGCCGCGCCGGGACACGGTCATGACCCCATACCCGAGGTTCCCCGCGACCCGACACCCATCTCCTGACCCAGCCGGTCGATCGTCTTCTCCATGGCGTAGGAAATCGCCTCGATGTCAGCCTTCTTGGACGCGGAGACAGCCAGGTAAGTCCCCTCAGCAGCGGCCATGAGGAAGACGTAGCCCTCCCCGTACTGGATCATGGTCAGCTCCCACGGCTGCTGCTGACAGTCGGCAAACTCGGCAGCCTCCCGGCTCAGCGACTGCAACCCGGACACAGCCGCGGCCATACGCTCGGCCAAAGCACGGTCCACGCCCTGCGAGCTGGCGACCGTCAGGCCGTCGGCGGACAGCAGCAGAGCACGCTTGGTGTGAGCCAGCGACAGGATGTGCTCGTCCAGGATCCAGCCCAGACTGGGATGAGAAGAGCGAGCAACGGTGTTCATGATCAGACGTTCCTTTCACCGGTGTTCATCTGGTCCCGCGCGGCCCGGCGGCCACGAATGAGCGCACCAAGGCCGCGGCCGGAGTTCATCGGGGTCTGCATGCGCGGCCCATCGGCGGCGGAATACTGCTGCGGCTGGCGCCTGCGGCGCTGCGGCAACCCATCGGGCCTCGACTGAGACGGCTGCCCCAAATCCGAAGACGGTTGCGGTACGGGCGCCGTCGCCGGCGTGGGCCGCGGCGAAACCGCCGGAGCGGCAGGTCCTACCACTGCCGGGCCTGGTGCCGTACTCGCAACCGTGGCCGAAGCCGCGCCCGGCACGTGGTCAGTGGCGGTGGTGAGCAGGTCCTTGGGCAGGTAGACCACCGCGCGGGTTCCACCGAAAGGCGAGGACGCATCGACGCTGGCCGCGAATCCGTAGCGGGCAGCCAGCAGTCCCACCGCGGCGAAACCAAGCTTCAGCGGACTACGCAGCCGCGTCAGCAGGACCGGATCGCGGCCGGCAAGCAACCTTGCTGCCAAGTCCTGGTCTTCGGGCTTGAGCCCGACACCAGAATCGTCGATGACAATGCCCACACCGTTATGGCTCTGCTGGAACCACACCTGCACCGTCGCACTCGGCTCGGAGTGGCGAGCCGCGTTGTCCAGCAACTCGGCAACAGCCAGCACCACCGGCTCGACCGCCCGACTCACCACCGAGACCGGCAGCTCGCCGTTGACATCTATGCGGGCGAAATCACGGATACGACTGGCCCCACCTCGCACAACATCCAGCAACGGAGACGTGACCCGCTGCCGCCCAGGCCAGGAACCAGTCAGCATCCCCAGAACCTGAGCTCGCCGACCCAGCTGGCTGCTCGTGTGGTCGATCGCGTTCGCATCCGCCAGAACCTGCGGGTCAGAGTGGCGATCGAGCATGGCGGACACAGCACCCTGCTGTTCATTGACCAGGGCCTGCACCGACCGCGTGACCGCCTTAACCGCCGCCTGGGCAGCCTCCTCCGCCCTCTGCCCAGCCTGCTCACCAACCTTCGCGAACAGCTGGATCACAGCATCCTGGGAGCCTGCGAACGGTGTCCCGGCCAACTCGGTGTGCAGCAGAGCAGGCACATCAGCACGCTGACCGCTCCACAACTGGTTCGCTGCGGCAGGCAACCGCTGCTCCACCAGATGACGAGCCTCCGCATTCCGCACCGAGAGCTCCCGCTCAAGGACCGCGGCTTCCTGCTCCAGGACCCTTACCCGCTGGGCCCGCACCACGGCCGATCTCCGATATCGGAAAGCCATGGCTCCCACAGAGGCCAAAGCCAGCAGCAGAAACCAGAACACTACGTCTACGGACTGGGTCATCAGATCCTCGAGCGACGATGGAACGGAAGGAGAAGGGACGAAAGGACCGGGCGCACAACGGGGCAGCCCCGGAGTAGGGGGCCTAAAGCTCAAATCGCGATTAGACCCCGACGGCCAGACTAGGGATCGAGGTCACCGACGAGTGTGAGCGGTCAGCGCTTTCGCGCGACAGCCCCGTAACAGGAGACAGCAAAATCTGGGTCGCTTGGCACCGTGTTCGGGCGCCATCTCGAGACCACCTGCAATCCTGGGGAAACCATCTCCAGGCCGGTAAAGAAACGGCTCACTTCGACGTGACTGCGTACTTGCGCAGATATACCGCTGGATCGGTACTCACTCTGGATTTTAGCCCACT
This sequence comes from Streptomyces sp. NPDC059679, assembly GCF_042734105.1. Lineage (NCBI taxonomy): Bacteria > Bacillati > Actinomycetota > Actinomycetes > Kitasatosporales > Streptomycetaceae > Streptomyces > Streptomyces sp. NPDC059679. The sequence goes on from NZ_JBHWES010000007.1 coordinate 94,778, forward strand.
CTCCCGGCGCAAAATCTCCAGTCGCATGAGTCACAACGAGATAGCTGCCTACCGGTAGAGCATCTAGCAGAGTGGAGACGATCGTCCAGGGATCGTCTCCATCCTGAATAAAATGCAGAATTGCCACGAGCAGCAGTCCGACCGGCTGACGCAAGTCCAACACTCGCGTGAGCTCGGGGTCCGCCAAAATGGATCCAGGGTCTCTCAAGTCGGCATCGATGTAGGCCGTTGCACCAGCCTTGTTGCTGATCAGTAGGGCGGCAGCGTGCGCCAACACAATCGGATCGTTGTCGACGTAGACGATGCGGGCACATGGCGTTACTTCTTGCGCGATTTCATGCGTATTCCCAGACGCGGGAATGCCGGTTCCAATGTCAAGAAATTGCTGGACACCCTGCTCCGCCGAGAGGTAACGAACCGCCCGACCGAGAAATTCCCGGTTTGCTCGAGCAGCGGTTCGGATATTAGGGAACACCTTCACGACCTTTTCGGCGGCAGCGCGATCGACTTCGTAGTTATCCTTCCCACCCAAGTAGTAGTCGTACATGCGCGCCGAGTGTGGCACGTCGGTGCGTACATCGACGGACTGACGAAAGGCGCCATTGACGGAATCGATGCTACGCACAGGGCCTCCTGTCGATAGATATTGGCGACTGAATGGGGGACGATATGGACACAGAAGACGGAGTTCTGAGAGCGGAAGCCTGACGTCAACATGGCCTAGGTGGTCAAATTGGACCGGTGGGTTCCATCCTCACCTGGCCTTCTAGGAAGGCGACTTCGGAGGGGAATCTTGCTGCTCCCTTCGGGCCTTTACCAATGCCCGACGCAATGGCTCACGTTCCGAAAAGACACGTGGCCCAGACGGCAGGTTGTGCCAGTGCAAGCCAGGCGGAGAGGTCTTACTCATTGGAGGTATGACGACATGGCAGCTGTGGCCGAGGGCAACAGTGCCCGGCTCGTTCCAATTGCTGCTCGCGCCGATGGGTACGAGGAAATAAAGTCGCGGTTCCAGGCCCTCGTGATGGAGGATCACCGGCCCGACAGCATGGCCTGCTTCCTCAAGTAACTCGATGGCGCGCAGGCCGATCGCCTCGCACGCACGGATGGCGTCCCACCACTCGCCTGCCGGGCAGAGGTCGGATTCGTCACCGGCGGGCATCCATCGAGGCGGCTGGGCCGCAGCGCCCCGCTTGGCATCGGACATGGAGATGGTCTCCTCACAACTGGTTGTGAGGAGACCATTCCACTGTGCAAGCGTTGTGAGCGGACAGTCTGTCCACAGGAATCTACGGACAGTTACTTGACACTACGTCAGTGTGTGGTAATGCCAGCCCAGTTACCGAAGGTTGAAAGCTCGTTGGACGGATGCGTCTCCAGGCGCAGCAGTGCGGAGGTGGTCTCGCGCACGGACGGGTGGAATCGTGTGTGGTTCGGTGCGATCTTCCGTGCCTGCCGCAGATCCGTAAAGGCTCCGGTCCGATCGCCGAGGGCGAGTTTGGCTGACGCCAGGTCGATGTGGTGATGGCTGGAACGCTCGCCGACCGTCGTCGCTGGAGGGGCCCACTCCGCAGCGCCGGACGGCGCCCACTCGGCCAGCCGGGCGAGGGCCTGCTCGTTGTCGCCCATGTCGATGAGCACGTGCACGTCATGGATGCGGATATTTGTAGGCCCGAACGACGTCTCGTAGGCCAGGACATCCCGCCCCCCAGCCATCCGCGCGACCTCCTCCGCCTCGTCCAGGAAGGCGCGAGCGGTCTCCGTGTTGTTCTTCCGTGACTCGATGACGGCCAACTTGAGCAGGAGGGCGCCGTCAACTGCCAGCGCGTCGTTCGTGAAGGAATGCTCCGGCTGGAGTCGTTCGAGCTCAGCGCGCAGCTTCAACAGTTTCCGGCGAGCGGAGGCGTAGGCCCCCTGCCGCAGCATTGCCCCTGCCACAAGGTAGCCAGCCGTGATCTGCATCAGCGGGTCCCCCGATTGGTCGGCTGCCCACCGCACCCGCTCCAACGCCGTGTTGGAAAGATCATGGTGGCCCATTTTGTGGGCCAACGAGTTGACCGCCCGGTAGGCGCGTGCCAGATGCCAGTACGCCTGCCGCTGCTCCCGGTCGTGGGCGTTCAACGCCACATGGGTCAACTCGGCGATGATCGGCGGCAACAGCGGCCCCATCGGCGCGTAGCGGGCATCGCGTCGTAGCGCGGAGACCTGGTCCACCTCCGATGCCAGCACCGGTAGCGCACGGGGCGCGATCTCGAGCTCGTCAGGAGAGTCGTAGCAGAGCAACAGCCGGCGCAGTTCAGGGATGACTGCGTGCACTGCATCCTCGGCCTCGGGCTCGCCGTAATACGGCTGCCCGGTAAGCACTTCTGGCCCGAAGTGCAGCGCGGTGGCCAGCGCCAAGACCAGCGACGGTGTGGCCTTCCGGGCGCCGGACTCAAGTTTCTGGACATAGCTTGGCGAGATCGCCACCTTGGCTGCGAGCTGGGCGGCTGACAGCTTCCGCGTCCTGCGTGCGACACGGAGGCGATCTCCCAGCGTCAGGCTGTCACTCATCGGCGGTTCATTCCTTTCGCGGAGGAGCACTCCCGATCAGGGTACGGAGCCTGTCTAGCCCCACAGGTGTGGTGACCATCTGTTAACCGAGTCAGGGTTGGCGAGCGCACCCGGAAACGTCGCGGGCATGCAAGTCACGGCCGTTCGCGGGGACACGCTCCCCATCCGGCGAGACGCTCACTTCCAACTTCGCTCAAGAACGCGAAGATTCGAGCCACCGGTGCAACTACCCCAGTTCTGCGACTAGTCAAGTGGCTTGCGGGAGAAACCTACGGACAATTTGTCCGTGCATCGCATTAGCAGCATGGAATGATCGGTGAGTGCACGTAGCGCAAGCAAGCGCACATAGAAGGCTCCAGGTACCACTCCTCGGATCAAGGAGAGATGGTTGCCGCCGCCCAGTCACGCCAAGATCGTGGGGCTGTCGAGGAACTGGCACGTACGGCACGACGGGGAGTTGCGATCGAGGGCCGCTGTTGCCACGTATCCAGTCGGCAAGTCCGTTGACCGCACGGCTGCTGTGACGCCTCTGCTGAGGGGGGTTCGTCCTTGATGCTCGATGCTCTCCTGGGCCGGAGCGCCGGGCCCCGTGGCCACGCCGACCGCTAGCGAGGCAGGCGTGCCGCATCCCTCGAGTGCAGGATCTGCCCCAAGCCTCGTCCCCGCTGTCGGCCTGTTTCGCACGTTCGCGACTACACCGAAGCCCCGCGTACAGGAGGTAGAGCTGACTCCGGCGCGGACATAGCTGAGTACGATCGTCTGCACGCGGCCGGGCGCGTTCGCCCGCACTCCGACAGAATTGCAATTGTGCTGGCCAAGAATCCGATACCTTCAGCAGACTTCCGGATGGTTCAGGCTTGGCGGTGTCCTGGGAACGTGACAGGCACGGCTTCCAAGATCATGGAGTTCCCTGCGCCTCGTGATCCGAGTGGAAGACCGTGCCTGCCGACGCATCATCGCTGATCCTGCACTCCACGCTGTTGACCGGTGGAAATGGCGAGTTCCGGCTGGAGCATTTAATCTGCGGGGGATTCCCTGACCCTGAGTTGCACGTTGAGACCTCGATCATCTTCGGCTTGGAGGACGGGTGGCATTACAGCAGATCACGACCCGCAACGCCCATTTTCAGCAGCTAGAGACGCTGCTCAACAACCGCACCAAGCGGGGGCGTGCGAAGAAGTTTCTGGTCCAGGGCGTACGGCCGATCACGATGGCTGTGAAGCATGGCTGGACCATTCGTTCCCTGCTGTACGACGCCAGCCGCCCGCTCTCGCGCTGGGCTGAGGACCTGCTGCGCAGTGTTGGACCTGAGCGTGTTGCGATGGCGCCGCAGCTACTCGCGGAGCTCAGCGAGAAGGCCGATGGGGCTGCGGAAGTTCTGGCCGTGGTCGAGATGGCGCCTGACAGCCTGTCGCGGATCAAGATTCACGGTGACTTCCTCGGTGTCGTCTTCGATCGGCCGACGCAGCCCGGCAACATCGGAAGCATCGTGCGGTCCGCCGATGCGTTCGGTGCCGACGGGCTCATCGTTACGGGGCACGCTGCGGACCCCTACGACCCCAAGTCGGTACGTGCCTCCACGGGATCGTTCTTCGCTGTGCCCGTGGTGCGCAGTCAGTCGCACCATGAGGTCATGGAGTGGCTTGAGAAGGAGCGCGCTCGGGGGCGGCAGGTGGCCGTCGTCGGCACGGACGAGAACGGCGACGCCGACGTCTCGGAATTCGACCTGGCCCAGCCGGTCCTGCTGCTGATCGGCAACGAGACCGCGGGCCTCAGTGCGGCCTGGCGTGAGCTCTGCGACCATGTGATCAGCATTCCGATGACAGGCTCGGCCAGCTCCCTGAACGCGTCGAACGCCACCTCCGTCGTTCTCTACGAGGCGCGCCGTCAGCGTCTCGCGAGGCAGCGCACGGCGTGATGATGGGAGACTTTGCTGAGGAACTTGGCGTCGAACCCGGCACGCTGCACAGTTGGGTCTCGCGCTGGTGCCATCACGGGTCGGCGATGTCCGGCCGCCCCTCGGAGGCGCCGGCTGGCGAGCGGCTGTGCCGGAAGACGTCGCGGCCATAATGCCGCCACCAAGCAGTTGGCTGACAGCATTGAAACGCTCAGCAACGAAAACCGGCAGGCTCAGCGGAGCGCAGCTTGATAGCTGACTTTGGTTCGTTACGGTGATCGGCGTGAGCAGGATCTGGCTGCCTCGCTGCCTGAGCTTGGCAGGTCAGTCCAGCGTTGCGTCCAAGTGTTGCTGAACCGGTCCGAACAGGCTGTACGGCACGTACTCCGGGATTTCATCACGGGTCAGCCAGGCAAGCTTGTCAAGCTCTTCGGTGTCCGCTACGTGCGCGGTGCCGCTCGCCACCTCGCAGGCAATGTAGGACATTAGCCTGCCAGTCGCTGGGTGGACACGCTCGCCGAGTAGTCTGACGACAGTCACACCGAGTCCTGTCTCTTCCTTGGCCTCCCGTACAGCGGCCTCCTCGCAAGCTTCGCCGGGCTCGATCTCGCCAGCAGGGAATTGCCAGGAGAGCTGGCCCTCGCTGACCCGGCGCCGGACCATCAGGACGCGTCCTTTGTGGACGATGATGGCTGCGGCGATGCCGGGACGCTCATCAGTGCCTTGTTGCTTCACGTCTGCTCCTCCAGGACGGCCAGCGCGGGTGGGAAAATCCTATCTACGGGGATGAAACGGGTCACCGCCTTTCTGGGAATCCACATCACATCCACGTTCTCGACAGTGTCGGTGTTGGTGGCCTCGCCCGCGAGATACTCGCAGAGGAAGTACTCGCACAGCACGCCGGTCACGGGGTGGAGTCGGGTTCCAAGGCGCTGCCGGACCGCGCAGTGCACACTGGTCTCATCCAGAGTTTCTCGCACGGTCGCTGTCTCTGCCTTTGCGCCGGGCTTGATGACACCGGCTGGAAACTGCCAGGTGATACCGGTCGCGTCGTCTCTGCGGCATACCAGCAGCACCGCGTCGTCTTTGATGACCACGGCAATGGCGACGCGCAGGGCTTGGGCGCCAGCCGGTCCCGATACCGCTGATCTTCGTTCGTTGGTGACGAGAAGTGCGAACCGCTGTCGTGCCGCTGACGGAGCCTGCTCGTGGACTGTATCGAGAAGCTGCTGCATCTCCCTACGCGGTACTACGGCTGAGTCGGAGTGCCAGGCGGCCACCGTTCTCACAGCGATCCCGAGCCGGTCGGCGAACTGTTCGTTGGTGAGGCGGAGGGCAGATTGCAACAGGCAGGCGTAACGACCGTTCCAAAGCTCGATCACGTCCACAGCTACCCCTCCGTCGCTGTCGCTCTCGGTGCAGGAACATGCGCACTGAAGGTGCACTCCGGCTGCACTGGCGCTTCATGGCCATACCGGGGGCGCTCCAGAAGGATGTAGGCCACCAGGGGCCGGGTTGCCTGCGGGATGCGTGAGCCCCTGAGTGGCCGCCCAGCTGTGCGCGAGAGTGTCAGCCGACGTCAAGGGGATTCTAGACGAGTGTAGCCAGCGGATAGGCCGACCACGGCACTTGGCTGAAACAGAGCCTTGGCCCGCTGGTCAGCAGCAGTGTTCTCGACGTCGCTCGTCCGGGTGAACGCCTGTGCGTCCGAGCGGCCAGGTGGACGCAGGTAACCTCAGCACATGATGGCTGATCTGCCGTCATGTTCCTTTGTACACAAGCCGAAAGGGAGTCAATGGCTGAGGAACAGGCACACGCCGTAGAGCGCACGCTCGTCCTGCTCAAGCCCGATGCGCTCGCACGTGGCCTGGCAGGGAGGATTATTTCCCGATTTGAGGACGCCGCGCTGAAGATCGTCGGTACCAAGATGAAGTGGATGGACGCGGAGTTCACCCGGCGGCACTACTTCGACCTTGAGGAGCGCTTGGGCTCGGAGGTCTACAGCGTCACAGCGACGTTCATGCAGCAAGGGCCGGTCATTGCCTTGGTGCTGGAAGGGTTCGACTCCATCGCCACCGTGCGGAAGATCGTCGGCAGCACCTACCCGAACCAGGCTCCGGCAGGAACGGTGCGAGGTGACCTCTCACACTACAGCTCAGCCGCCAGCACAGCCTCGGGCAAGGCCGTGGCCAACCTCGTGCACGCCTCTGGGAACAAAGAGGAGGCACAGCAGGAGGTGGAGCTGTGGTTCGACAAGGACGAACTGCAGGACTACAAGACGCTCGCGGAGATCTACACGTACTGATACCGGGCTTGGCGTCACTACCCGGGCGTCGACGCGTTGAGCACCACCAGGGCACGACCAACCGATCTGAAAGGGCACCATGACCAACCAGACCCGCTTGGCCTCCGCCGAGGAGTTGGAGTCGATCTTCCAGCGGGAACTGACGACCGACCGCTGGGCAGCGACCGAGACCGCCTACGCCTTGGCGGTACGCCACCGTGACTTGGGTGACCGGCCCAAGTCACGTGAGTGGGTGGACCAGTGCCTGCGGCTCCTGGAGGGCTTCCCCAGCGAGACGGAGGAGCAAGTGGCCACTGGTCGTACGTCCGTGGGGGGCGTGCAGCTGCCGACCTATCTGCACCAAGGTGTGGTCCGGGAACGTTTCGGCGACCTGGACTGAGCGACTGAACCAGCTGGGTGATGCGGTCAGGCAATGCCGGCCGCATCACCCGCTCTTGACCATCAACTGCACATCCTCCACCCGGACCGAATAGCGGCCATGGAGTCGGTCCGGCTGGCCCCCTCATGCCTGAACCAGGAGGCGATATCCCTATGCCCGTCGAGATCGAGATGCGTGCCCGCTTCAGTAAGGATGCTCATGATCAGCTCATCGACCGTTTGAAGCGGGACGGCGAGGACCTGGGCTCAGACGACAAGCGTATCTACTTCTACGTATTGTCTGACCAGCTGCTGAAAGTCACCGACAACACTGCGCAAGGCACCGCCAAGATCACCCTCAAGGGAAGCAAGATCGGACAGGGTGCGGCCTTTGCGGAGACTGAGTTCGCCATTGCCCCGGCTGACGTGACCGCTGCAGTCACGCTATTCAACGCCCTCGGCTTCGAGGACGTGATGCACGAGGCGTTCAACTTCCGGCACAACTTCCGCTTCGACGGCGTCGAGATCGCTGTCAAGTGGAGCGAGGCGTGGGGTTACCACGCCGAGTTCGAGGTGCTACTGGACGACGCCGCGTCGGAGGCCGCTCACACCGAGGCCACAGCCAAGATCACGGACGTTGCCACCAAGCTGGGCATCACACTGATGACCGAGCAGGAACTGGCCGAGTTCACTGCCGCTTTCGAGGCCGCGGAAAAGGAGCGCAAGGAGCGCGAGCAGCAGGCCCCACCCATCCGATAACAGCTCCTCACCGCAGAAGCCACCAAGGGGGTAGGCACGGATGAACACGACCCCAGTGACCGCAAGTCTGGTCGACCTGGCTACCAGAAGGCAGCTGCCTCTCCATCAGTATATGGACTCGGCCACCGTCAACTGGATCACGGCGAATCGGCCCGAGCTCCGACAGACGTCGCAGCCGACCTTGCGTCCGATGTCGCAGAGTCTTCTCACGCGGGCCGGACTGCCAGATAGCTGGATGTCGGAACCCCGTCTATACACGTCGATCCACGGTGTCAGACACAGTATGCGCACGGCGGCGCTAGCCGCCGTCCTTGCCGAGGCGAACGGCCTGGATGACGCAGACACCGCCATAGCCATTGTGGCCGCCGCTGTCCACGACTGCCAGCGTCAACACGACAAGGCTGATCATGGCCATGGCGGTCGTGCGGCCATATGGCTCGCCGCGAACGCCGACATTGTCTGGGGACGTTTCGGCCTCACGGCCGAACCGCGCCAGGTCGTGCAGGCGGCCACCGCCGTCCGGCTACACGATGTTCCCTACGACGCGTTTACCGCCGACGACCAGCCCGGTTACTTGCGGTGCAAGCGTGTCTGCGACGTGGTCAAGGCTGCGGATGCGCTGGACCGCTATCGCTTGCCAAAGCTCAAGTGGTGGCCGGACGCTCGACACATTCGCGGTCTTGGGTTCGACCAGTTCCGAAGCCTCGCCTTCGACCTCGTGCTCATCTCGGAGAAGGCACACCTTGCAGGTGCCTCCAGTACGGCTGCCGTCCTCTATGCATTAGCAGAGAAAGGACTGGTGTGACCCGTGGACTTCCCCGACGCCTATCAACTGTGGGCCGACGCTCACGTCTTCTTCGGCACTACCTTCATCCCCAGCCCCGCCGACGTCAGCGACCCGCTGACCAAGCGGTCCGATGCCTGGGAGAAGCGTTTGGCCGAGCAAACGCCAAATGGTCGGCTCCTACGGCAGAACGCTCTATTCGACACCTTGAGTGGTAGCGGCAAGCTGCATCTCCTCCACGTCACCCACGCTCTGGAGCAGATCAGCCAGCAAGGGGCGCTCTACCCGTCCGGCGGCTGCCTCGTCGGAAGCATCTACTGTGCACCTCTCACCGCCGCCGATCGAGGCTTCCGGATGCACAACCTGGCCTCCTACGTCCTGACCAAGGAGGCGCCGGCCTTCCTGGCCAAACTCGGCGTCACTGATCGCGCCCCCACTCCCTTGATCTTCGAAATAGATACCCCGCCGGAGGCGTACCGGGGGCTCGCGGGCGTGGACTATCTGCGACTGGGACTCATCCACCTGAAGATCTACAGTCACCTTGAGTATCTGCTGAGTAAGGGCGAGCGCCACCGCCTCCGCGAGACTGTCGTGGGTAGGGTGAAGAACTCGGCCGCCTTCCTCGCCAGCGCGGCGGCGGTGGTCTACCAGGGCACCCACATCGCGGCCGAGCCGTTCCTTCGTCTGCTCGACGAGACCATCCCCCGCTTACCGATACTCGGCTACCTGTACTTCGAGGCGGTCGCTGAGTACCTGATGCTCCACTCGACCTCACGGCACACCCGCCGCCTCGCCGAATTCGGAGAGCTGAACAACTGGCTCTACAAGGAAATGCTGTTCGCCTCCTTTCCGAACATGGCTGGCAAGTTCGACCTTGCTAAGTTCCGGCCCCGTCCAGAGCACTTGGCCAACCTCATCCACCAGATTGATCCGACCATCGACACGACGCATGCGAGTGTCTACCTGGTCGAACGGATCAGCTACCTTGTCGTTGCCCGGCTTTTCACCTCTGGCCAGGTGCCCGAGGTCTGGCGCCACACCCGGTGGGAATTCGAGTCCATTTCCATCCAGCTTGGCCCACTGCTTGGACACCTTATTCATCGGGAACTGCGCACCTTCGGCCGTTACCCCGACTTCTACTTCTACTTCGACCAGTACAAGGCGCTGCAAGCCTGGAACTACTGGAACCACATGGACATCGTTGCGCCGTTCAACGGCACGATACCCAAGGGCGAGATCGGCATTAACCCCGCTTATCCCAACCTCAACTACCGAGTATGGCGGGCCGAGCAGGACGACACTGGCCACCTCCACCCGGACGAGCAGCTTTCTCTGACCATTGCCCCACGGCTGGTAGACATCAAGTACACCCTCATGCGCAACAACCAGTGGTCCGCAGCGCCCAATGCTGCGTAAGGACCACCTGTCGTCTCGCAGCACCACTTCATCGCCTTCCCCGGAGCCCGCCATGAGTCTGTTCGGCATGCCCTCCATTGACCTTCTCAGCAACCAAATCGCCGCCGTCCTGGATGATCCGGCCACCACCCATGGCCTGGCCCGTGCTCTCCGCGCTGTGGCAAAGGAGATCGAACTCCACCGCCATCACCACACCAGCCAGCGCGCCTGGCCCAACGGCCGCATCAACCAGAAGCCCTCCAAGGTTCAGATCGGAGGCGGCTCCCATCACATCGACGGCTTCTTCAACATCGATGCCGTCCCGCCCGCCGACCTCCTTTGGGACATCCGAGAGGGCATCCCTTTGCAGGACGACAGCGTCGAGCTGTTCTTCTCAGAGCACTTCCTTGAGCACATCGACTATCCGCGCTCGGCCAAGAACTACATTCGAGAAGCGCAGCGAGTGCTCGTTCCTGGGGGGCAGATCATCACCGGAGTCCCTGACGCCGCTTTCGCTCTGAGCCAGTACCCGGGCCCGCTGAACGCATGCGACGAGATGATCGAGCGCTGGTACGCCAAGCGCGACTGTCGCAGCGACATCAACACCCGGCTCGACCTCGTCAACCTTGTCTTCCGAGACCAGGATGACGACCCCAAGTACACCCCGCACCTCTGGGCCTACGACCACGAGAAGCTCGCCCAGCTCTTCACCGAGGCGGGCTTCACCGCCGTCGCTCCGTGGACCTTCGACTCCACCATCGCCAACCCGAAGCGCCGGTGGGGCAGCCTCTACGTCATCGCGACAAAATAGTGGTTCTAACGACTGCGGACTCCGGCCGGCACCCGTGTCAACGGCTTGGGGTCGTGTTCGTGGGTCGCGCCCAGTGGCTGGAAGCCGCTCCACTGCTTGGCCAGCCGCCGAGCTGTGTCGTCTTGCCGACGCGTCCAGCTGCAAGTCCGCTTTGAGCTGCGGTTATGGCGGAGTTGGCGCCTTAGATGTGTTGGGCAACTGCCGAACATCTCTCATTATGTTGAGTGTTTCAGCGCCTCTAATGCCGCTCCGGAAGCCTGGCTACACTGGCCGCAACACTGACACACGCGACTCAAGGAGACACAAACTGTGACGGCCATCGTCGACGAGCTCAGGTGGCGCGGGCTGATCGCCCATGCCACTGACGAAGACGCTTTGCGCAAGGCTCTCGCGGATGGTCCCGTCACGTTCTATTGCGGCTTTGACCCAACCGCAGCCAGCCTGCACGTCGGTCACCTGGTGCAGCTACTCACGCTCCGTCGGCTCCAGCAGGCCGGGCACCGGCCGCTGGCACTCGTGGGCGGCGCGACCGGCCAGATCGGCGACCCTCGGCCCACAGCCGAGCGCACCCTGAACGACCCGGAGACCATCGCCCAGTGGGTGACCCGGCTACGCGCGCAGATCGAGCCGTACCTCTCCTTTGAGGGTGACAATGCGGCAACCGTCGTCAACAACCTGGACTGGACCGCGGGCCTGCCCGTAATCGAGTTCTTGCGGGACATCGGCAAGCACTTTCGGGTGAACAAGATGCTCACCAAGGACTCAGTCGCCAAGCGCCTGGCATCCGACCAGGGCATCAGCTACACGGAGTTCAGCTACCAGTTGCTTCAAGGCATGGACTTCCTGGAGCTGTACCGGCGGTACGGCTGCACCCTCCAGACGGGCGGCAGCGACCAGTGGGGCAACCTCACTGCCGGCCTGGATCTGATCCACCGCCTGGAGCCGCACGCCGAGGTGCACGCGCTCGCGACGCCATTGATGACGAAGGCGGACGGCACCAAGTTCGGCAAGACGGAGACTGGCACGCTCTGGCTCGACCCGGAGATGACCACGCCATACGCGTTCTACCAGTTCTGGCTGAACACGGATGACCAAGACATCGCGCGGTACATGCGCATTCTCTCCTTCAAGTCCCGTGAGGAATTGGAGGAGCTGGAGAAGGTAACCGAGGAGCGGCCGCAAGCCCGTGCCGCGCAGCGTGCGCTTGCCGTGGAGCTGACCACGCTGGTGCATGGCGCCGACCAGTGTGCCGCCGTGGTTGCCGCATCGAAGGCGCTGTTCGGGCAGGGTGAGCTCGCCGAGCTCGACGAGGCGACGCTGGCCGCCGCGGTCTCCGAGCTCCCGAGCGCCAGGGTGAGCCAGCTCGGGCAGGTTATCGATCTGTTCGCGGAGGTTGGCCTGGTGGCGAGCAAATCGGCCGCCCGCCGTACCGTGAAGGAGGGCGGCGCCTACGTGAACAACGTGAAGGTCACCGCCGAGGACGCGGTGGCCACGGCCGACGTGCTGCTGCACGGACGCTGGTTGGTGCTGCGCAGGGGCAAGAGGAACCTGGCGGCGATCGAAGTCATCGAAGCCTGAAGCAGACCGAGAGATGAAAACTCAGCCGTGAGCGGGAGGAGTACTTCCGGCTCACGAAACTGGGCTACGGCAACCGCGGGGCAAGCAAGATCGTCGACACCAATCCTCGGAGCGTCGGCGGCCCGATTGGGGCCCGCCTGGCCGCCTGGCGCCGCCACCGGAGCTGACCTGGGATGACCTTGCCTTCCGCACCGGCCTGGAGCTCAATTACCTCGCGGGGCTGGAGACGGGCGGGGAGTGGGTGGACCGCTGCGGCCGGCTGGCGGTGCTGACCACCGCTTTGCGGCTGGATGTGGCGGCCCTAACCGGGCAGCCCTTCCCGCCGCGCGGGGAGGAGCACGCGGCGGTGCGTGCGGTCGCCTTTCACTTGCGCCACCTGGTCCGCCGACAACCGGATACGGCCTCCGGCGTACTGCTGGAGGAACTGGTGGAACGGACTCGGGCCGCCGCACAGGACGAAGCCGCGGGCGATGAGGTCAGCACCGAAAGGGTGACGGAGTATCGGGCTGTTCTGCGCGAAAGGGCTACCTTGAGCGCAGGATCCCCGTCCAGGAAGGATCAATGGTGCACGCCACTTTGGATGACCTCTCGACCGTTGCGCTGGACGGCGTCCTCGACGACGCAGAGCGGCGGCTCGGGCGTCAGCTCAGGCGCGATGACGGCCACTTCAGTAAATGCAACGGCACCGCCGGATTCGGAACCGATGAAGCCACATGGGTCCGGATCGCCTGGCGGCGTACTGCGGAGATCGACTCCCAGGCATGGACCGGCTACGAGGCTGCAGCTGCCATCGAGGGCGTGCCCCGCCCCGAATGGTCGGCAGCAGCCGTCTGGACAGACGATGCACGCGGCGTGGTGTGGCGTGCGGACGAGATGACGCTCGTGGAAGACGGGGCCCTCTCCGCTACAGGCGACATCACCACAGATCCTGGACTGCCCGAGCAGTGGTGGGCCGACCTGCAGACCGCACTCACCAACCTCGCGGCGCACTCCACAGACCGTGTGTCCATGAGCCAAGCCCACTTGACCCGGCGGATCCACGAGGTCTACGGGAAGGAAATCGACACCACGATCACCGACTGGGCGTGCGCCCACGGCGATCTTGGTTACGCCAACCTCTGCGGTCCTGGCCTGTCGATCATCGACTGGGAGAGCTGGGGCATGGGCCCAGTGGGATGGGACGCGGCCTGTTTGTGGTCCGCTTCCCTGACCGTGCCCGCGCTTGCAGAACGAGTACAGGCCATGTTCTCCGACATTTTGTCGACTCGCAGCGGCAAGCTGTCCCGCCTGCTGCTGTGCGCCAACGTCGAGCGGGCGTTCCGCCGGATAGGAAAGAAGGGGCCGCTCACCGACACCATGGCTGAACGCGCTACCTCGCTGATTCGAGAACTGCAGTAGAGCACCAACAGAACCTGGGCTTGATACGACCGTTCTGCTGATGACCGGCCCTGTCCTTGAACTCCGCCGTAGCTGGAGGGCAGGGCTTCGCCACGATGGCCGACAACGCGGCAGACTCGAGCGGCTGGTAGGTGGACCGGCCAACCCTCGTCAGGTAGGAGTTCTCGAAGCAGCTTCAGCGCAGAAATCCCACCTGCTCCAGGCCATTCCGCTGGTACGCGGCCGACACGGACGGCCTCGCCGACGGCCGAAGGCGCTCTCCGCCGACCGAGGCTACGATCACGACAACTACCGCAAGCAGGTCCGGGCGGTCGGGATCACCTCTGTCAGCGCCCGCTTCGGCATTGAACACGGCTCAGGGCTGGGTGTCCACCGGTGGGTTGCCGAACAGGGCTTCGCGCTCCTGCACTGGTTTCGCCGGTTACGGATCCGCTGGGAGATCCGCGACGACATCCACGAAGCGGTCCTCAGCCTCGCCTGCAGCATCAGCTGCTGGCGACGACTGAAGAAACTCGCACGTTGTTAGGACTCCTAAGAGGCCGGAACATGTGATCTGCCCTTACGAGCAGAAGTAGGCTTCACCCTGCAAGACCATGGGAAACGATCCACAGGGGGTACTGGGTGACCGACGACCCCAGCACGCTACCCAAAGCCGGCAGCCAGATTACCGTCGACGGTCACCTGGTCACCGTGGTCATGGCTACCCCCACGCCTGCCGGCTGCGATCTTGTGATCCGTCACGGAAACGGGGCACTCGCAGACGCTGCCCTGACTCACGACGAGCTACGCGAAGCTACGGTCCCCGCCAACGACGCAGGCGGCAACGCCGACCGTGCTCTCGCGGGCCTCTGGGGGCGCTGGATGCAGTACGCGGTCCCGCGTATCCGCTCCGCTGTCCTTGCCACACGGCCTCTGAAGCCATACGCGCACCAGGACGAGGCTGTCTTCACGCACATGCTGGCGCAGCCGCGGTTGCGGTTCTTGCTGGCCGACGAACCCGGCACCGGCAAGACGATCATGACCGGCATGTACATTGCGGAAGGGACTCGCCGAGGCCTGATTCCCGGCCGCACGGTGATCGTGGTCCCGGCCCACCTGGTGACGAAGTGGCAGCGCGATCTTCGCCGGTACTTCGCCATCGAAGCAGGCCGCCTCACACCGGAGATTGCACGCGACCCCAAGGACCTGGACCCACGGGTGAGCGTCTGGGTCGTCAGTGTTGACCTGTACACCTACAACCCCGATGTCTCTCGCAAGGTGTCCGGATCGCGCGCATCTTGGTCCCTGGCCGTATTCGACGAAGCCCACCGGCTCACACCTACATCCCGATACCTGGGCTCAGCACAAGAGCTGGCCGAGCGGACCCACCATCTACTGCTCCTAACCGCAACCCCTCACCGCGGCAAGGAACATTTCTTCCGCGGCCTGATGAACCTCCTCGATCCCACGATGTACCCGTGGGAGCCGCGTACCAACGACTACGAAGGGGCCCTACGCCCCAGCTCTCTCTCGTTTCTGCGCCGCATGAAAGAGGAACTCAAAGATCTGGAAGGCAACGACCTCTTCCCTCCTCGATACGCAGACACGATCTCCGTAGATCTTGAAGCCCGTGAGTACGCCGCGTACTCGGCGGTGATGGATTATGTGGACGACTTCTATTCCGACTCTGCGGTACTTGCTCGCTCGATCTACGGCAAGAGGGCAGCCTCGTCACTGACTGCAGCACGGGCCACCGTGCAACGCCGTCAAATCGCCCTTAAAGGACCGGCCAGCGGTCGTAGTACAGGCGCAATCCCCGAAGAATTCACCACTGATACCGACGGTGGGCTGACGCTCTCAGTTGACGATGAAGAAGCCTGGGGGCGAGCCGAGGACCTGATTGTCTCAGCGCAAACTCAGGACAAGGCGAAAGAGCTTGCCCGTATCGAGACGGTACTCGCGGCGATCTCCCGGGCGGAGAATGCGGGCACCTCTTCCAAGTGGGCACGCGCGCAGGAAGTTCTTGAGAAGCACTCGATTACGCCGGGCAGCGGCCAGCTTCTTGTCTTCACAGAGTTTTCCGACACAGCCCGCTGGCTAGTATCCCGGTTCGCCGCTATCGGCTTCTCCGTGAACATCCTCGACGGCACCGTCGGGCACCACGAGCGAGACAAGCTCCAGCAGCAGTTCCTCAGCGGGGCGTTTCAGGTCCTCGTCTCCACCGACGCCGGCGGCGAGGGCATCGACCTTCAGTCCGCCCACGTCATGATCAACTGGGACATTCCCTGGTCCCTAGTCAGGCTGGAACAGCGCATGGGCCGGCTGCACCGGATCGGCCAAACCAATCCCGTGCACATCTACCACCTGGTGGCGCCGGAGACGCGGGAAGGCCGTGTCCAGGAAGTGATGCTTGCCAACATCGAGGCCGCCAGCGAGGCACTCGGAGGTCGCATCTTCGACCTTCTGGACGCTGCGACTGCACGATCCGGGTTCGACTTCGCGCAGGCGCTCGCCGCGGCTCAACAGCACCCGGGGCAGGACCTGCGGATCCCCGAGGCCCGGACCCTGGTCGCTAGCGCCAGAGAACTCGTGCGCGACGAGGACAGGCTTGTCAGCCCCGCCAATGTCGACGCCGCCATGGACCGATTCCGCGCCGACCGCCTCGAAGCAATCAACCCCGTCATCGTCGACGCGTTTCTGGATCAGCTGGCCAGGGCTCAAGGCTGGCTCCTCTCGCCAGGGCCAGCCCAAGGGCTGCGGCGCCTGTCAGCGCCCAAGCCGCTCCCTGAGGCCCTGGGCGGCGGGTCCGAGCGACTCGTTGCGGCAGACGGAGCTTCCGTACGTCAAGCGATCAACGACGGCGCCACAGACCTTGACGACGTCGTCGTACTCGGCCCTACCGAGGAATCTTTCGGTGAACTCGTCGAGCTTGCCCTGCACACAGGAGAAACCGACCTCGTGCGCGGTGCACACGTCGTAGACACCGCTTCACTGACGGGCTACACCCTTCTGCTGTACGACGCCGAAGTCGAAGTCCATGACGGAGTCCGCCGGGTCCGGGAGAAGGCGCCGATGCTCGTGCGCTACTCCGGCGCGGGCGCCTTCGTAGCGGGCTGGGAATCGCTCATGAACCTCCAGGCACCAGCCGATGGTGTCTCGCTTCCGCACAGTGGGTTGAGTCCAGCCATGCGGGCAGAGGGCGCTCGTGAAGCCCAGCTACTCCTGGAAGCAGAGACCACCCGCTTCCGAGATCAACGCCGCTCGTGGGTCGCCAAGGCACGGGAACAACTTGACCAGGTCGAGTACAGGTACTTGGAGGAGCTCGAGGAACTGAGTGCTGATGTGCGGCGGGATCGCATGGCCCAGTTCACGCAGCACAAGCAAGATCGCCTGACGCAGCTTACGCAGATCGAGAAGGTCAACCCCACCGCGCAGCGCATGATCGGCTGGCTGAACGTGGCCGGCGGAGCGAAGCAGGCGGAGCTCGGCTATGACCCGAACAGCGAGAAGGTCGCTGTGGCCACGGTTCTTGCCGAACTGGAACGTCTCGGTTACGTCGTCGACGACCGGCAAACAGCAGGAGTTGGCTATGATCTTTTGGCTCGACACCGCGAGCACGGCGAGCAACGGCTGGTTGAAGTCAAGGGGCTCGTCGACGACCTACGGCCCGTTTGGCTGGAGCAGCACGAGTGGGCACAGGCCCAACAGCGCGGACAGGACTACTGGCTGTACGTGGTGACGAGCTGCGCCACCAATCCTGTGGTGACGATTCGGGCACAGGACCCCGCCGGAAAACTGGGCAACAACGTCCGGCGCATCGAACGTGTGCAGATCAGGGTCACAGACCTTATGAGGATGATGGAGATGAGCCGTGAACACCGCTGACGCGGGGAAGGTCCAGAAGGCAGTCGCCGAGGATGTCCGAACGCGGCTCATCGACAGCTGGTTTCCGTGCTCAGCAGTTGACGAAGCTTGTAGCACACCGGCAGGCTCCGGGCGGAACGAGAAAGCGATCTTCCCTTGGTTCGCCTCGCGGCCGATCGCACAGGCTCGAGCTGCGGTTCTCACAACGCTGCTCCCTGCGGATGACACGATGCGCCCACACGTGGAGGCCGCCGTACGGAGCGGCAGCGCAGGCGCGCTCAATCGCCTCTCACGGGTAGTCCGGGAAAACTACGGTGGCCGTGACCCCGTCGTCCTCGACCTGTTCTCGGGCCGCGGCATCATCCCATTGGAGGCCGCGCGCCTTGGGGTGACATCGGTGGGCACTGACCTCAGCCCAGTCGCTACTCTCGCGGGTCGTCTCTTGGCAGATTGGCCACTCCGCGACTGGAACAGTGAACCGTCGCTCCCGTTCGATGGCTCAGCAGATGCGGAAGGCCAGGCAAAGGGAACACACCGCTTGGCAGACGATGCACGGGTCCTTCATCAGGAAATCGGCATACGAGTCCGCCGTGCTCTCGCGAAGCACTACCCGCTGGATGCTTCAGGAAGATTGCCTTGGGGATATCTGTGGGCAGTATCCATGCCTTGCGACCACTGCCGCAGGCGATTCCCGCTCATCGGCTCGCTCGTGCTCCGGCATCCGTACCAGAAGACGTTCGATGCAGGCCAGTCACTCCATCTCGCTGTTGAGGGCGACAAGTGGCGTGCCGAAGTGGTGGACGGAACTCCAACTGGTCAGCCCACGTACACGTCCGCAGGCAAGAAGGGTAAGAGCGCGAGGTGCCTGTTCTGTGGACACATCCATAGCCTTGACACCGTCAAGGCAAAGGGATTCGCCAGGGAGTATCAAGACGAGCCACTTGCGGTAGCCGATTTCAGCGAGAGTCCGGACAAAAAGAACGAGACGAAGAAGATCTTCCGAGCCCTGCGGGAAGATGAACGTCGCGCAGCACTTGAAGTGAACTGGAATGATCTCAAGAAGATCGGCTCGCTGAGCCCGGTTCCCGATGAAGACATTCCACCGAACAACGTGCACACTGTTCAGGCCAGCGGATACGGCTACCTGAACTATGGCGAACTCATGGTTGTGCGCCAAACTCTGCACTTCGGGACCATCGCACAGACGATCCGAGAGTGCTACGCGGAAATGGTCGAGGCTGGCGTAAGCGCTGAGTACAGTCAGGCACTCGTTGGCTACGCTGCCTCGACACTCGCACGCATGACTCGCCGTGCTACGAGAGGTGCACGACTCCACTCCCATGGAATCTCTGGCGGCAGCGGTCAAAATCGCGTGCAGATCGGGGACGTGTTCACGAATGAAGCTAGCCTATCTTTCCAATTCGACTATTTCGAGGCTGGGATTGGCGATGGGCCTGGCACTTGGGGCAGTATCGCAGAGACTGGACTGAAGCCTCTGGCCACCCACTTGCGAGGCCTGACAGGCAGGCCAGCAAGACTACGACGCGCCAATGCAATGGCTATCCCGTATCGCGACGGTACGGTTGATGCCGTAATTTGCGACCCGCCTTATTACGACATGATTGAGTATGCAGACGCGTCGGACTACTACTATGTATGGATCCGCCGCATCCTAGCGGAAATTCAGCCCGACCTCTTCGGGGAGGACGTCGGGACGGTCGTCGGACCGAACCTGCAAAACAAGGACGATGAGATCATCGTGCGCCGCGTATACAACGGTGGCGTCAAGCACGACAGAGAGTTCTACGAGAATTCACTCTCCAGGGCCTTCAAAGAAGCGAAGCGTGTTCTCCGCAGCGACGGCCACCTCGTGGTTGTCTTCGGACATTCCGATCCCGAGGCATGGAAGCGGCTGCTAGCAGCATTGCACGATGCGGGATTCGTGATCACAAGTTCGTGGCCGTCTCGGACCGAGAACTCGCACACCGGTGTCGCGAGCATCAAAGTCACCGTCACCATCGGATGCCGCGTGGCACCCGCGAAGCGCAACGTCGCAACAGCGGCGCAGGTAGACCGTGAAGTTACAGAGGCAGTGAAGTCCGCCGTACGTGATTGGGAGCGCGACGGACTCGCCTTCACGGACCAACTCATGGCTTCGATCGGTCGGGGCATGGAGGTGTACGGCAAGTACAGCAAGATCCTGAAGCCAGATGGCTCGGAGGCAGAGCTCGATCGGTACCTGACACTGTCCCGAGTCGCGGTACGTGATGCCATGGCGCTCAAGCTAGACGAGCTGCCACTCGAGACCTTCGACAAGCGCACCAGGTTCGCGGTCTTCTGGCTGCGCCTCAACGGCCTGACGACCATCTCAAAGGGGGAGTCAAGGTTCCTCGCTCAGGCTGACAGCCTCAGCTTCGACGACGTCCGAACGCGTCTCCTGAAGGAAAGTAATCGGGGGTTCAAGCTCCGCCTTGACCCTCCGGAAAGCGTTTCGACCGACTCGTCAACGATTGAGGTCGCGCGCGCCATGGCCGGCGCATGGGATGAAGGTGGAACAGAGGCTGTCGCCTCTGTGATCGCCACCGCAGAGTTTGCCCCCAATGACCCACATCTCTGGGCCGTGGTCGGAGAGATGGTGACTCAGCTGCCCCCCAGCGACAAGGCAGCAAAAGCCCTCACCGCGATTCAGAGAAACGTGCACGCCATCAGCAGCCTTGCCCAGCGTACAGCCGATACAGCTATGCCCAGCTCGACGCAATTGACCTTCGCTAACTTGCTTGAGGGGAGCTCCTGATGAGCGCGCAACAGACCGTACCTCACTGGGCAGATGTGCTGGCCCTGCGGCCGGAGGTTCGCGCATCTGATGGCTCCGTCGGTGAACTCCAGATGTCGCTTCACAAGGCCGTTTACCAGACGAAGGACGTGCCGTATCGCAAGGTCAGCTACTACGGTGAGATCACCGAGCCTACGCCGAATCTGGTCGGTTTCTTCGCCCGAGTGGCAAGGCGGCTTGGGACCGACGACATGGGCACGGCCCTCTTCCATCTTGACCAGGGCATGGGTGGCGGTAAGTCCCATGCCCTGGTTGGTCTCTATCACATGGCCAACACCCCTGCGGAATTCTTCGCTACCGAACTTGGACAGACAGTCCGTGAGGAGGCGGAGCAGGGCGGAGTCAGCCTCGATCTCAAGTCGCCCAAGGTGGTGACCCTGACGGCAGACAACTTCTCCCCAGGGCGCCCGACTGAGGTATTCGGCCCAGCGATCAACCTATTCGAACGCTTCATCTGGGCGCTCGTCGATGGCGACATGGACCGATACAAGCACTATGTCGGAATGGGTCCAAACAAGGATACTATTCGCACGGCGCTCTCGGATGCCAACCGTCCTGTCCTCGTGCTTCTGGACGAGCTGATGGACTACGTGCTCCCGCTCTCGGCCCCGGCCTACGTTGAAACAATGCCTGATGAGCAGGCATTTCTCAGTGCGCTCATGGATGCCTGCGACGACATCCCCCGGGTGTCGTTTGTCTTGGTCATGATCCGCTCGGAGCGAGACGAGCGCGGATACAACATGGCCGCGCAGGACTTCCGGCAGTTCGTTGCCGACCGCGTGGTCCGAAACGGCCTCACTATCCCCGTCAACGAGCCCCAGGACTTTTCGTCGATCATCAGGCGACGACTCTTCCAGGCGGTAACGAACGATCTCCCTACCCAGGACCTTGGGCGGTCCTACATAAAGGCAGCTACGGGTCCGTACACGACCAAGGTATTCGACAAGCTCGGAGCTAATCGAGGCGTAGCAGGCTTCCCGGCGAGGGTGGAGAAGAGCTATCCATTCCATCCAGAACTCATGCGGCTCGTACAGGAGGAGTGGTCCCTCGTTCAGGGCTTCCAGGAAGTCCGTTCCACAGTCGCTATCTTCGCCCGTACTGCGATGCACTGGGTGGATGAGCACAAAGCTAAGCGTTGGGCTCCAACGCTGGTCGGTGTAGGCGATATCCCACTCACCGTCGCACTCGAGCAGCTCCTTTCCTCCGGGCTGCTTATGGGCAATGACCGTGCAGTTCAAGGCTGGCGAGCTGTGGCCGGCACGGACATCACGAGCTCCGACAAGAGCCACGGCCGCGCGGTCGCGATCGACAAGGAGCTACGCAACCACGGGGTGGAGTCACGGCAGCCCGCGCCAGCGGTGCGAATGGCGACGGCATTGATGTGTTACTCGCTTGTGGGCCGGGCCCAAGGGCGTCGAGGGGCTACTAAGGCCGAACTGCTTGCCAGCATCTTTGAACCGTCATTCTTCGGGACTTCTGAGTTCAACGCTGCAGAGGAGGTCTTTAATGCGCTGACCGCAGAAGAGGGGCTGGGCGCGCTCTCAACGGACACGCCGACGAATGCCCCAGCACGCTACTCACTGTCGATCAAGCAGAACCTTCGCATGTACTTCACGGCTGCCAAAGCCCTTGTGCAGCGTGCGGAGCAAGAGGCCCTGGTTTGGAACGTCGCGCAGCAGATCGCTCAGAACTCCAAAGGGCCGTTCGAACAAGTCATCACCATCGACCGGCCGCGTGGTGAAGACGTTGACCTGAGCGAGGTCTTCGCTGATGTTGATTCGAACGCCACCCGGCTCGTTGTCCTTGACCCGCGTCGCTGGACACTGCTGAATGGCAAGGACAATAGCAGCCGGACCGAGATTTCAGCTCTCTTTGGTCTCGGGGACCAGGCGCTCACTGTCGATAATGCGGCTAGCTGCATCGTTGCCTGTGTGAACACGCAGCAGCGCGATCATGCGCGGAAGCGCGCTTGGGAGGTTCTGGCCTGGCGTCATGTTCTCCAGCAGGTCAGCGATGACGCAGAGGATGATCTCGTCCAGGCGCGCGGAAAACTCAGTGCGGCCGAGACGAAGCTCAAGGACGCTGTCCTCAAGGCTTACCGGCACTACGCTTATCTACTACGGGTAGGGGAAGAACTTGTAGTTGAGTTCAAGCGGTTCGAAGACGACGGTAAGTCCGCCCTTCACGGTCAGGCGGTCTGGGATCAGCTCGTCGAAAACAGCCGAGCGACCCGCCGCGGAGGGCTGGCGCATGAATACCTTGCGGCCTTGCTGCAAACCTTTGATCGGGCTCTCACGCCGCGGGAAGTGGTGCAGGCCTTCTATAAAAACCCGGCCTTCCCGCTTGTCACCTCAATTGATGAGATTCGCCGCGTAATCTTTGAACTCATCGAGCATGATTGGGAACTCGTCGACAGTAACGGGGCTGCCCTTTCAGTTCAATCGCAGGGTCAGATTCAGATCAACTCGATCGCCGTGACCCTCCAGCCTCGCACGAAGACTACTCCACAGTCTCCGAGTATGGGGGATGATTCTTCTGCGGAAGGGGGGAGCGAAACTCACTCGGGTAGTTCCTCGGGCCAGGGGGCAGATGAGGGCGGTTTGGAGAGTCAGCCAACTGACCCGACTGATGTGAATACTCCTCTAGGTTCGAAGGTGTACAAGCGTTATCTGCTTGAATTGGCCAATAGGAGCATCACCTCCCATGAGAAGCGTGAAGAGATTTGGCAACTGCTGCGGGAACTGGCCAAGGCATTGGACCCGGCATTCTTCAATGAGCGGGACCATCAACTCATTGATTTGAGGGTGACGCTGACGACCGCTGAAGGCGATGAGGGTCGTATCGTCTCGAAGGGGCAAGAGATCGGCGCACGTGTCGTAATCGAAGAGGACGACTTCTAAGCCCGCTGGGCCACCTTGAGGGAGAGAGGGGGGCCCAGCATTCATGCCGGGTGGCACGATTGCTGTTCAGCTTGGCACCAGGCCACGACGTCGAGGCATCTCAAGGCATGCGCGCCGTGTTCCCCTGGCTGGGGCGGGGGTCTGGAGCCGTGTACACAGAGCGGCGTACCCATGTCGGAGTCATTTTCATGGACGAACCGCTTGTACAGATTACTCTGGCCCTTGCAGCCTGCCGCCTCTCGCGGCCTGGCCAGGGCGCGGTGACTGGTGAGGGGGGAAGGAGAGCGCATGCGCTTCACCGTGGTGGAAGAAGGCAGCGAGGAACCAACAGATCTTCGCGCCCATGCATTGCTCATCACGGACCGATGGAGCGATCAAGGGTTCGTCACCATGTTCCACCTCGTGGTCTATGACGAGGGTGGTGTTCGGCGGGATATCGGCGAGGTCAAGATCGGCAAGTTCGGCATGGCAACTCGCTCCTCCCCTCCTGTTCCGCAGGGCTTCGACCACCTTGACGACACGTTCTTCTCTCTCGGCCAGGACGACAGCTACTACACCAATCTGGGAAGCCTGAGGATCGAGTTTCGAGAACAAGTTCTCTCCGCGCTCCGGGACATGGCCTTCGATGCGCGAATCTTTGCGCATGCCAAAGACGAGCCCGTGACGCAGCAGTCGCTCCTGCGATTTGTGAAGATCGCTGCGGTCGAAGAGCAGTTCCGCCGCATCGCCCAGGGGGGCCAGCGGGTGACGGCTTTCCAAGTGGGCTACAAGTCGCCGGCCCCTGCAGACGGCGGAGGAGACCCTGTTGTCTTGAAGTTCGCTGTGGTTCCAGAATCGCTGCCACCGACGAACATTCACGTGCTAATCGGCCGTAACAGTGTCGGAAAGTCCTTCCTCCTCAACAGACTAACCCGCTGCATCGGCGACAGCGAAGCCAGCGAAGAAGAAGTGGGCCGGATCATCGAGTACGGGCGAGGTGGCCGCGACACCTTCACCAACCTGGTCAGCGTCACATTCAGCGCCTTCGATGACTTCCCTCTGCTCAACGATGGCGACATAGGCATAGCCCGCTACGCGTATGTTGGGTTGAAGAGTCCTACCTCCAACCGGACGCCGAGGATCAAGACCCCCAATAGGCTCCTGGGCGACTTCACCGAGAGCGTGGAGGCGTGCCTAACCGGTACACGCGCCCAGCGGTGGACGAAGGCGCTCCGCACCCTGCAATACGCCGGAAGTGGCTTCATTACGGATGAATGGCTCGAAGACTTCCTCACCACACAGAACGCAGACAGCCGTCGCCGCAAGGCCCGCCGTCTCTTCGTGGGTCTCAGTTCGGGGCACAAGGTCGTCCTGTTAACGCTGACCCGCCTAGTAGAACACGTCACTGAGCGGACGCTTGTGGTCATCGATGAACCCGAATCCCACCTGCACCCGCCCCTCCTGGCCGCGTTTATCCGAGCCCTGTCCGACCTGCTTGCCGAGCGCAATGGACTCGCTATCGTCGCCACTCACTCGCCCGTCGTCCTCCAAGAGGTTCCGGCCTCATGCGTGTGGAAACTGAACCGGTACGGGAACCAACTCGTCGCCGAGCGTCCCGTCATCGAAACGTTCGGAGAGAACGTAGGCATCCTCACTCACGAGGTCTTCGGCCTGGAGGTCACAGATTCCGGCTACCACCGCTATCTGAAGAGACTCGTCCGCGACAACCTCTCGTACGGAGAGATCCTCGGCCGCTTCGACGGACAACTCGGTGGTGAAGCCAAAGGCATCGTCATGGCCCTCATCTCCGTACGCGACACACAAGGAGGCCTCGGCCCGGCTGTGGAGGAACGCTACTGATGCGCTCGCTGCCCGTGCCGAGCCTGTCTGCTCGGACCCTCTACCGCGCCTGCATTAGCACGGCGATCCGCAGGCACAAGCGGCGGCTGGAAGCGTTGGAGCAGGCCGTTGTCGATGCATCTGACGAGTTCGAGGCCGCAGCAAGCGCAGCCGCACTGCACACGCTCAACGAGCTCGCAAAGAAGCCTGCCGATGAGGCTGACCGCACTCAGCTCACCAATACCTACACAGATAGGCTCGTGCCGGACAGGTCGCCTGGCGGCGTGTTCTACAACGAATTGAAGAAGGTTCCCCACAAGATCTGCCCACTGTGCGGGCACCGTGATGTCAGCACCCTCGATCACCAGCTGCCGAAGATGAAATACCCGCTCCTGGCAGTCACGCCGATCAACCTCGTGCCAGCATGCGGCATTTGCAACTGGCTCAAGGGTGAACATGTGCCTGAGACAGCCAGCGAGCAGACGCTTCACCCGTACTACGACGATGTGGCAGATCAGCAGTGGCTCTTTGCCCGCCTGAAGTGGATCGAGAACCGCCCACCGGAGGTCACGTACTTCATACGCCCCCCGCAGGGCGCGGACTGTGTTCTCGCCGCCCGTGTGATTCGCCACTTTCAGATGTTCCGCCTCGCCGAACTCTACGGCCCCAATGCGGTTCGCGAGATGAGCAACATCCGCGGAATTCTCAGAGGAATGAACGCCGCAGGGCGGCGCAAGTATCTGCTGCTGGCGGAACACAGTATCCTCATAGACAAGGATGCAGGGGGTCAAAACCACTGGAAGAGAGCCTTGCTCCAGACTCTGGCAGGGGACTCCGGGTATCTCGAAGGCGGCTTCGACCAATTCTGAGCCTGTCGGCTCATGCCAGCGCACAGCGGCAGCCTGTATCACCTGACGGTCAGTTGTGATGTGGATTGGCCGTCCAGACCGTCCCATCTCCGCACTTGGCCGATGTGACTTCGCTACGGTCGCAACGCATCCAAGGGCGGCGTGGTCTCCCCCGGGTAGATGCCCATCGCCCTCGGCCTCGATCTGATCGGCAAGCATGTGCCCCTGTGTTCGACGGCAGCCTGATATATGTCATCCATGCCGGGCTCCTGGTCAAGACCCCTCGCTACCCCGATCCCGTATCAGCGTCGCGCGAAGCTCGCCGGCGCCCGGGTCGCCACCACACCGCTACCACCGCCACCCTCACAGCCGCGGGGCGGGCCATCCGGCGCGTCGGAGCTGACGGCGTCTTCGTCGTCGCACGGCAGAAGCTCCGCCCCGGCGTGGCTCACGCTGGCAAGACCGTCACTGTGGTTATTGAGGATGCCGAAGAGCCAGCACTATACGGCCGTTGACAGGATGACGATTTTGCGTCTCGGCGGTGACACGCCAGTGGTGCTTATCGGCGTTGTTTCGATCCTCGGTCGCCATTGAGGGCGACCGCCACTGCGGACCTCGACCCGCCCCTCGTGGCCTGGGCCAGGTTGCGATCCTCGGTCGCCCCTGAGAGCGACCGCCACCGGCACGATCGACGCCCCCGAGGGCCACACCTGGATGTTGCGATCCTCGGTCGCCTCGGAGGGCGGCCGCCACCCGCAACTGTCACGACAATATCGCCGACCCGCGGAAGGTTGCGATTCTCGACCGCCCCAGCGGACGGCCGCTATCGCAGGGCGGGTTTACGCCGCGGGGTCGCCCGTGTGTTGCGGTCCTGGGGCGGCCTCAGCCGATGAGGCGAGTGAGGGTCACTCCCTCGGGCACGCTGTCTTCGTCGATGTTGATCTGGTCGGCGTAGTCGTCCCAGGATCGTGCCTCGCTGTGGCCCAGCGGCTTGATGCGGATCAGGTCGAATAGCTTGTGGGCGGGGGCCCGTCCGTACGAGTCGTCGTGGGAGAAGACGTACAGGCCGCGGATGGCCATCTCGCCGCGTGAGGCGGCGCGGTCGTGATCGAACATCATGGTCATGGCTTGCCAGTAGGCGGCTAGGTCCGCTGAGGTGACGTTGGCCTTGGTGCCGAGGGCGCCGGAGTAGAAGCCGTGGCCGCGATACAGCCCGTAAGGCACGTAGTGCTTGTTGCCCATCTCGGTGACCTTGCCGTTGGCGAGGTCCTCGGGCTTGTTTGGGGCTACGCGGGTGATGCCGGCCTCAAGCGGGGTGATGGGGTCGACGGAGCGGGAGAAGGTGAGCTGCATGGGTCCGCGGGCCTTTCCGGCGTGCTTCTTCTGGTCGCCGACGGACATGACGGCGCCGAACATGCGGACGTCGTAGAAGTTGCGGATCATCCACTGCTGGGCGGTGGCGGTGTTGCCTTCTTTTGCGCCGCCTTCGTGGTAGGCGCGCTGAATCTGCGGGTTGAGGGCAACGCCTTCCTCGACGTACATCTCGAAGCCGGGCTGTCCTTGGTGGGCGAGGGTGATCGTGTTGCGGATCTTCCGCTTGAGGGCGACATCGGTGATGAGGCCCTGGCTGGTGATGGGGTCGAGGCGGGGCATGCCGCCGGCGTCGGGGTCGCCGTTGGGGTTGCCGTCCTTGACGTCGATGAGGAAGACGTAGTCGTGCTTGCGGGTGGGGTTC
Organism: Streptomyces sp. NPDC059679; assembly: GCF_042734105.1. Classification (NCBI taxonomy): domain Bacteria; kingdom Bacillati; phylum Actinomycetota; class Actinomycetes; order Kitasatosporales; family Streptomycetaceae; genus Streptomyces; species Streptomyces sp. NPDC059679. Next base: position 122,592 of record NZ_JBHWES010000007.1, read on the forward strand.
AGGTGTGCGGCTGTCATGACTGCGCTTGGTGTCCTTTCCGGTCCGGTGATGTCGTTGTGGGCTGTTATGCGCTCACCAGAGGGTGTCGTCCGTTGTGCTTGTGTCCTCGGTGGCCTCGGGGAGGGCGTCCGCTGCCTGATCGTCGGCGAGTTCCTTGCCGGCCTCGCGGGCCTTGATGGCTTCGGCGGCGGCTCGTGCGGAGTGAGCGCGTTGGTGTTCGTAGCCGAGGATGAACAGGGCCTGCTGTTCGGCGTTCAGGTGGGCGGGGAGAGCGTCGAGCAGGTCGAAGGCTTCCCGCATCCGGTTTTCCATGGCCCGGGCTGCGGGTTCGCTCTTGCGGGCGATGGTGCGCAGGTGGGGGCGGGCGCCGAGCCGGAGCCGGGTGAGGACGGCTCGGGGAGAGACGACGGCGGTGGTCAGGTACTTGTCGGTGATGGTGGTGTTGACCTTGGGCATGGCCTTGCGCTGGATCGCTTCGAGCATGGCCATGATCCGCCCGCATACATATCCGGGTTCGGTCGACTCGGTGTTCAGCCGGGGCACACAGAGCTCCTTGTGTCGGGTGGTCGTACGGGTCAAGGCAAGGCGCAGCAGCGCGATGCGGGGCCGGTCGATGTGGTGGTCGGCGCGGATGCGCTGCATGAGGACCGGCAGGATGTGGGCCGGCGGTGGAGTCCCGTGAAGTGCAGCTTTGGCCAGGTCAGCTTGCAGATGCTTGGGGACAGTAGTGTCGATGTACTTGTTCTTGCGCTTGTCCCAGCGAGCTCCGGACAGGGCGAGTCGCCAGACCGACCAGTAGACGTAGGTGTTGTTCCAGCCGTCCCAAGTCTGCTGGTCGGTGAACCAGGCACCGAGCCGCTGTTTCAGCTCGGGGACGGGGATGGTGATCCAATCGGCGACGATGACCCTGTTGGTGTTCACGCGCAAAGTGGTGGCGTGGAAGGCGTCGTCGAGGGCGGCCAGCGCATCGCGTCCCTTGTGGGGGTGGTTGAGCCCGTCGATGAGTTGGGCAACTTCCGTGGGGTCGGGGTTGTCCAGGGTCCACATGTCCGTTTCGGCCGTGGGGTTGCGGGTCCACCACACGATGGCGGAGTCGCCGGCACGGGTATGGTGCTCGGGGTCGGCCAGCAGTGTGTTCAGGGCGGTGGCGGCTTTGGTTCCGCACCGGACGCAGACGGGAGTAGCGCCGAGCTGCTTGATGCCGGCCCGGTAGTGGGCGGGCTGGTTGAGGCAGATCAGCTGCGTGTTCATCCCGGAGTTGGGAAGCCCCTTGATGGGGACCGGGAGCGTGGACAGCAACGATCCCGTCTGTCCGCAGACGAGGCAGAACCCTTCCTGGCTCTTGCCCGGCTTCCCACTCTTTGTGCTCTTGACCTTGTTTGCCCACCAGTGTTGGGCTTGCGGTAGGTCGTGGATCCATTGGCCGTCTACGCTGATGGCCACGAGGTGCCCCTGTTCCATCCCGTCGGGCCAGTGATCTGGCGTGCGCCTATCCAGCCACGCGGCGACCGTGTGGGCCTGCGGAAGGTCGGGGTGCTCGTTGCACCAGGAGCTCACCATGTCGCGGTAGGCGGCGTGACGTTCCCGGGCTTTGGAGATGTCCTTTGGGCTGGTCGACGGAACCTTCTCTTCGTCCGGGCTTTTCACCAGGCCGGGATGGGCGAGGACGTACAGTGCGCTGTCGGCGAGCAGGAACGGCGGGGGGTTCTTCCCAGAGCGGCCCGTGTATGGGGCAGTGACCGTTCGTTGCTCCTCCCCCTTGGCTGGGCGAAGGTCGATGATCAGCGGTTCGGTGTTGCCTGCACTGGAAAGATCGATCTGCCACATGATCTGGCGCTGCTGGTAGTAGTCGGGGACGGCATCCTGGCGGCTCTCGGCGTGTTGGACGAGGCTGTGCAGCAGCACTTCAGGACGTCCCCTCGGCGGTGGCGCGGCCCTCAGCCCCAGGCATCCCACCAACTTGGGTGGGGTTCAGCGGGCGGTCCGGCACGTGGAGAACACCGCGTTCGAGGCGGGCCCGGAACCAGTGGTATCGCTCCTTGCCGTTCGGTAGGTACTCGATGTGGTGGAGCATCAGCCCGATTTCGTCGATCGGGGGAATGCCTGCCTGGTCGGCGGGGGTGACGGCGCCGGCCTCCTGTGCTGATCCGCGGGGGCCGAAGAACGCTGCGAACTCGCGGCAGCCGAAGTGGGGTTGTTCGAAGCAGGCACCTCGCTTGATTCGGCGGTCGAACTGGTCGCGGTACTTCGGCAGTGGCGCGGTGCAACGGTCGGTGGCGTTGATGGTGGCGTGGATGCGGTAGGCGACGTCGCGCAGTGCGACGGTGGCGCGCTGCCCGCGGTCCTCGGAGGCGTCATACCGGTAGCCGTTGTTGGCGCGCAAGTCCTCGACGGTCTTCTTGGTGATGATCGAGTTGTTGACCTCGTTGCGCCGGAAGCTGGTCCACTGCACTGGCTTGAGCAGTTCAATTCGCTCGACTTGGTAGGTCATCTCCGGCTTCCGGAAGATCGCCTCCAGTAGCCCTCTCGCTGCTGAGGGAGTCATGGTCGGGTAGGAGACCCGTTCGACCTTGAGTTCTGGGCGGGTGAAGCAGGCCAGCGGTCCCCACGCCTCCACTTGGACGTGAAGTGGCCGGTCAGCCCTTTCCCCACGCTGTCGGTTTTGTGCCGTGAGCATAAGTCTTCACCCTTTCTGTGCTGCCTGGCTGGGCCGGTTGTCAGTGCCTGCGGTTAGCGTCATCGCGCCGGCGTTTGACCGATTGCGATCCCGGTCGCTCGACGGGTGTTGGGGGATCGAGGGCAGGGCGGTTGCTGCGATCCATGGCCTTGCGCTGCGCGGACTGGTAGTTAAATGTGTTGGTCTGTCAGAGTCTGGGAGTGTAGTCGACTGGATGTCAAATATGGTTGAAGATAAGAAAGATGATCCGGTATGTAGGTCAACGTCATCCCTGGAGGGCAGGCTCGTAGCCCACTCACCGGGCCATCAGGGCGTCTGGCACTGGTACGAAGACCATGCCCGAGGTACCGGAGAGCTGGCCCGCCGTTTCGCCGAGCCATGGGGAGGCGGCGAGCTCGCCTACCGGCTGGGCCGGGACCACGACATTGGCAAGGGCTCGTGCGCCTGGCAGGAGGGGCTGGTCGAAGAAGCCACGACCGGTCGCAAAGTCCGCCGCCCCTCGCACAAGGACGCCGGAGCCTTCCTGTTCGCCCAGGCTGCCCGTCAACATCCGGTGCTGACGCCGTGCGCCGGCGTCATCGAGGGACACCACACCGGCCTGTCCGCTTGGTCGGAACTTGGTGTCCGACTGAAGGGTCTGATGCGGGACTCCAGCGAGGTGGACGAGGCGATTAGCCGGGTCGCCGAGGTCATGCCAGAGATCCTGGACGGAACCTGCCCAGCCGCCCCGAACTGGCTCAACCCGCGCGACAAGACCAGCGTGGAGATGCTGGTCCGCATGACTTACTCGGCCGTCGTCGACGCAGACCGGCTCGACACCGTCGCACACTTCAGGCCTGGCGCGCACCTCCGGCAGAACGTGGACATGACGGAGTTGTGGGAACGGTACGAGAACGGCCGCCAGGAGGCCATTGCTGAGCGCCAACGCCGGAAGGAGCCCTCCTGGCTGGACAAGCTCCGCGAGGACGTCTACCAGGAAGCGATCGAAACCGCCGCCGGTGAGCCGGGCGTGTACCGGCTGCACCTGCCGACCGGCGCGGGGAAGACGTTCGCCGGCGGGGGCTTCGCTCTCCGCCACGCCGCGCTGCATGGGCTGCGGCGTGTCGTTGTGGCGGTCCCGTTTATTTCGATCACAGAGCAGAACGCGGCTGTCTACCGGGGCCTTCTGGACCCAGAGCGCGGGCCACGGGCGGTGCTGGAACACCACTCGGCCGTGAACTTTGAGACTGCCGACCGGCGGGCGTCGCGATCCTTGGACGCATCAGGGAACGTCCGCCAAGATCAAAACCGCACCCGTCTTAACAGGTGGGCGAAACTGGCTGCGGAGAACTGGGACGCCCCGTTCATCGTCACCACCACGGTCCGCCTGATAGAGAGCCTATTTGGGAACAGCCCGTCGGCCACCCGCCGACTGCACCGGCTTGCGAACTCCGTCATCGTCCTGGACGAGGTCCAGGCCCTCCCTGACACACTGCTGACGCCGATCCTGTCGGGGCTGCGCGAGCTTGTGGAACACTACGGAGTAACCCTTGTGCTGTCCTCGGCCACACAACCGGAACTCGCCGCGCTCAACCCCTGGCAGTCTGGTCTGCCGCAGCGGAACATCGTTGCGAACCCAGCACCGCTCTTCAATCGGCTCCGCCGGGTCCGGTACGAATGGCGCACCGCACCAGATGTGACTCTCGGAGACATCGCCGCAGAGGCCGCTGAGCACGACCAGGCTCTGATGGTGGTCAACGGGACGAAGGATGCCAGCCGCGTGCACAAAATGTGGCTCGGCGACCGCGAGGAGAATCCAGGCGTCCTGCACCTGTCGACCCGCATGACCGGCGGCCACCGAAGAGAGACCATCCAAACGGCAAAGCAACGCCTTGAGGCCAGCATGGACACTCTGCTGGTCTCGACGTCGTTGATCGAGGCCGGCGTCGACCTCGACTTCCCGCGCGGATACCGCGCCAGATCGCTGCCGGAGTCCGAACAGCAGGCTGCCGGACGCATCAACCGAGAGGGACACCGCCCGACCGAGGACAGCGTTATGGTCATCTTCGAACCGAGGGACGGTCTCCAGCCTCAAATGATCTACAACCGGTGCGGCATCGCCGCGGCGTCCCGCCGCTTCGGCGAGGAGCTTGCAGACCCTGATGATCTGGACACATTGTGCTCCTACTACCAGCACCGCTACCGACTCCAGGCCGGACGCTCCTCCACAGATCCCAACGGTGCCACCGGAGAAGCCATCGAGGCGCTGCGAGGGAAATTGGACTACCCGGAAGTCGCCCGCAAAATGCGGATGATCGACAACGAGCACTCCGTGGCCGTCGTAATCATCCGCCCCCAGCTCCACCAGAGCGACCGGCAGGCGGCCCAAGACGCTATCGACCAACTCCGCCGCGGCGTTCCGACCCCCGAAACCTATAGAACGCTCCAAGACCACATGGCATCCATTCCACAACGAGAACTGGAGATGGCGATCAGTGCTGGTCACGCAGTCGAAATCGCTGGCGACCTACACGAGTGGACGGGCCCCTATCACCCGCAACGAGGCATTGAGCCCCCCATGTAGCGCACACCGGCAACAGCAGGGGGCCATTGTTCGGCATGCGCGCAAGATGCCTGATGAGGAGTTGCAATCCACGCCCGTCCCTGGGCAACCGTCACTTGAACATCATTCACTCGTTGCGTGTGAGCTGCGGCGGCCGAGGATTTCAACCCGCCTGGTACCCCGTGTAGTACTGGGCCGCTACCGTGACGACTATCCTTTGGGCGGCCGAGGATCGCAACGAGCGCGCCGACATCCTCCGGCCCACCGCCGCACTCGTGGCGGTCGCTCTCTGAGGCGACCGAGGATCGCAACTTCCAGTAGATGACCACCGCGCAGAAGCAGGCGACGTGGCGGTCGCTCTCTTGGGCGACCGAGGATCGCAACTCGGAGATGACCTGCTCGATCAGCTCGCGGTCGAGCGGTGACGGTCGCTCTCTTGGGCCACTGAGGATCGCAACGACGGTCTCTTTGGCGCGCTTGACGAGGCGGGAGAGGGTGGCGGTCGCTGTCTTGGGCGACCGAGGATCGCAACTGCTCCTGTTCCGGGCAGGGAGCGGCGGGCTTGCCTGTGGCGGTCGCCCTTCGGGACGACCGAGGATCGCAACTTGAGCCCCTTGGGTTCGGTGAGCGCCGACGGGGTGGTGGCGGTCGCCCTTCGGGACGACCGAGGATCGCAACCTCCAGTACATCGCGAGGGTCGGACGCACCCTGATGGTGGCGGTCGCTCTTTGGGCCAGCCGAGGATCGCAACGAGGACGTGATGATCCCGTACTGGGACTGGGTGGGGGTGGCTCTCTGGGGCGGCCGAGGATCACAACAGGTATTCGAGGGCGCGCTGCAGCAACGGGCGGTGCGTGGCGGTTGCTCTCTGGGGCGGCCGAGGATCGCAACTGGGACGAAGTGCAGGACGTGAACCCGGTCATGGAGTGGCGGTCGCCCTTCGGGACAGCCGAGGATCGCAACCGTGCGTCGATCCGGTCCTCCCTGGTCCGGGAGCGGTGGCGGTCGCTCTCTTGGGCGACCGAGGATCGCAACAAGTACGACGTCGAGCGGGGCGACGCCGGTGACGCGTGGCGGTCGCTCTCTTGGGCGACCGAGGATCGCAACGACACAGCGCACAGCACCACCTGCGGTCCCATCACGCGTGGCGGTCGCTCTCTTGGGCGAGGATCGCAACCCCGTGACCCCGAAGGTCCTGGCGGAGGGTCCGATGTGGCGGTCGCTCTCTGGGGCGACCGAGGATCGCAACACCACGATCATGGCTGCGAACCACAACAGTTATAAGGTGGCGGTCGTTCTCTGGGGCGGCCGAGGATCGCAACGACGTCGCGGCCCTCCTGGTGGATGACGACGCGGCGGTGGCGGTCGCTCTCTGGGGCGACCGAGGATCGCAACCCCAGCTACACCCTGATCAAGGGGTTGGCCGACGCGGTGGCGGTCGCTCTCTGGGGCGACCGAGGATCGCAACATCCGTGACCGTCTCGAAGACCAGCGGGACGAGCAGGTGGCGGTCGCTCTCTGAGGCGACCGAGGATCGCAACGACATCGGCGACGCGGTCATGGCCCAGGGCTGGTAGTGGCGGTCGCTCTCTGGGGCGACCGAGGATCGCAACTTCAATGAATGCTCTGAACTGGCTGGATACCCCCACGTGGTCGCCGTCCTCTGGGGGCCGAGGATCGCAACGTCACCCCAGATAGGGCAAGATCAGGGACTACAAAGTGTGGGGGTCGTCCTTTGGGGCGGCCGAGGAACGCAACCCGTACGACGTCCGCACCGTCGTCGCTGGTGTGCACATGGCGATCGCTCTCTCGAGCGGCCGAGGATCGCAACGCTCTGTTGCGTGTGACCTTGCGCGACGATCTGCAGTGGCGGTCGCTCTTTGGGGCGGCCGAGGATCGCAACGCCTTGCCCTTGTCCTTCACGGCGGAGGCGGCGATGGTGGCGGTCGCTCTCTGGGGCGACCGAGGATCGCAACCTCATCGACACGGACTACCGCAGCGACGCCTGCACCGTGGCGGTCGCGTTCTGGGGCGACCGAGGACCGCAACGTAGGCCGGCGGGTGCTTCTCGCCCGGGTACCAGGTGGCGGTCGCCCTCAGGGGTGACCGAGCATCGCAACGTGTCAACCGGGAGCGAACAGATGAGGCGGCCCAGGCTGGCAGTCACCCTATGGGCGGCCGTGGATCGCTGCTCCAAGTAGTACCAGTAATCCCGCGCAGACTTGATAGAACGTCGTGATTATTGTCAGCTACGAGGCCGCCAGGGCAGGGCGACGCGCTCATGAGGCGGGCGAGCCGCCGTAAGTAGATTACATTGTTGAAAAACGCTTTTGTTCAAACCCCGGTACCGCTGGCTGGGTGCCGACCTCAGTTGTGATCGTGTCTCAGGAGGCGACGATGTTTCAGGGCACCATTCCGGGCCCCATGCGCGCCATCGTGCGTGAGACCGCCGGAGGCTGGCCGCGCGGGCCGGTCTACATACCGTGCTGCGGGAACTTCACCATCGAACGGTCGTTGGCCGGCATGGGCTTCGCCCTTCACTCCTCGGACGTGTCGATCTACACGACGGCCATTGGCCGGTGGCTCACCAGGCACCCGGTCGGCATCCAGCTGGGGGAGGGAAGCGCAGAACATCTCGGCTGGCTAGCTGACTCCATGGACGACGGCGTGGGCACGGTCGCTACACTCATGCTCGGCACGCGGTTCCTCGCCAGCGTCGGTCGGGAAGGACTGTGGCACGAGCGTGTGGTGCGCTCCTACCGAGAACAGTGGCAGGTCAAGCACGCGGAGACTGTGCAGCGGCTGTCCGGCACCGATGTTGAGCTGGCCTCCTACCAGGTAGAAGATGTGCGCTCCTGGCTCCAGAGGGTGCCTCGCGACGCCCCAGTGTGCAGTTTCCCACCCTTCTACGGCGGTGGCTACGAGAAGCTGTACGAGCCGCTGAACGAGCACTTCGTCTGGGACGCGCCCGAGTACGAGCCGCTGTCGGACGCTGACGTGGTCGACGTCCTCGGCGCGATCACCGACCGGCCCTACTGGCTGACCGCCTCCAATCACGATGTGCCCGACCTGCGGCGCTACCTGCGCGGTGTCATCAAGGCCACACCGCGCTCCGCTCCCTTCTACGTTTATGCGAGCGCGGCTCCCACGCGGATCGTCTCGCCCCGCCAGCAGATCGAGCCGGTCAAAGCTCCCCGGCTGCGGCGCGGCGAGGAATTGGATGGGCCGCTGTCGCTGGCACTGCTGAAGCCGGGACAGTTCAATGCGCTGCGCTCCCGGTACCTCAACCCGCGCATCGCACCCGGCGCGGCGAACCTCGCGGTCGCGGTGAAGGACGGCATTGGGCGGGTTTTGGGTGTCTTTGCGATGGCGCCGAGCAGTTATACGCCGGATGAGGCGTACCTGCTGTCGGACTTCGCGGTAGCGCCGACGGACTATCCGCGGTTGTCGAAGCTGATCGTGCTGGCTGCAACGTCCAGCGAGGCGCGGCTGTTGTGCCAGCGGGCCTTCTCACGGCGCATCCGGGCGGTGTCTACCACGGCATTCAGCAACAACCCGGTGTCCATGAAGTACCGCGGGCTGCTCCGGCTGACGAAGCGCGGCCCGTCGAACGAGGACGGCTGGCAATTCCAGCTCCAGTACCAGGGGTCCATGGGCGAGCACACACTTTCCGACGCCCTGGAGAAGTGGGCGAAGCGGTGGGGCGCCCGAGAGACGACGAAGACGGGAGTCTGACCATGGAGGACACGAAGCAGCTTGCCCCGCCCCAGATGGTGCAGGGCGACCCACGAGTGTTGACCCTGCTGGACCTGAACGCCAGGTTCCTGCCGCACGAGCAGTTCCAGCAACTGGTCACCAACATCAAGCGGGACGGGTGTCTGACCTCGACGCCCCTGGTATGGAACGACGCTGCGAACGGGCGGCTGATCGTGCTCTCGGGAAACCACCGGACTCTCGCCGCGATCGAGGCCGGCCTGACGTCGATCTGGTGGATGCAGATAGACGAGCCGCTTCCCCGGCAGCGGCAGATTGCGCTCCAGCTCTCGCACAACGCCATCGCAGGGCAGGACGATCCGGCGATCCTCAAGGAGCTGTATGAGGAGCTGGAGTCGGTGGAGTGGCGCCAATACACGGGCCTGGACGACAAGGTCCTGGACCTCCTGGAGAAGGTCGACGTCTCCAGCCTCGGTGAGGCGAATCTCGACTTCGCCAGCGTGCAGCTGATGTTCCTGCCCGACGAGCTGGAGCGCGCGGAGGCGGCCTTCGATGCTGCCCGGGCCACGGGCTCGGCGGACCAACGGTGGCTGGCAGGGCTGGAACAGTATGAACCGGTGTTGGGTGCGCTGGAGACCTCCCGGGCCGCGTACAAGATCGGCAACAGCGCAACGGCCCTGGGCGTGATTCTCGCGGTGTTCGAACGGCACCTGGGCGAACTGGCCGACGGGTGGTTCGACACCGCCTCCGACACGCCGAACCGCAAGGGCACGGCGCCGCTGGAGACGGTGTTCGGCGTACGGGAGATCCCGGTGGAGACGGCGGTCGCCGTGCGAGCGGCGATCGACCGGCTGGTGCAGGGCGGCGCCGTGCCGGAGAACGAGCCGTGGCGGGTGCTGGACGTGTTCGCTGCTCAGGACCACTAGAGCGGCCAGTGGCCAGGAGGTGACCGGTGGCTGAGGGCACCGTGGAGCCCTGGGAGCGGCAGGCGGCAGAGTCGGTCCAGGCGTTCGAGGCGTTCTCCGTGTACCGCGATCTCGGCCCGGTACGAAGTGTCACGAAGGCGGCACAGGAGTTGCATAAATCGCGCACGCTACTGGGGCGGTGGTCGCGCCAGTACGCGTGGGTGATGCGGGCCACGGCCTACGACCGTGAACTGGACCGTGTGTTCCTTGCCGAACAGCATCAGGCCCGCCGCGACATCGCCCGTCGGCACGCCAAGCTGGCGCAGGCGTTCCTGGGCAAGGCTGTGGCGCGACTCCAGGCCCTCGACCCCCGCGAGCTGTCCCCCTCCGACCTGCTGCGCTACTTCCAGGTCGCGGCCGAGATCGAGCGGAGAGCGGTTGGTGAGGCCCCGGTGGCGGCTGACGCGGCGATGGAGGGGCAAGGGGCCGATGCAGCTGCCCTGACGGATGAGGAGCGTCGAGCTCGGATGAATCAGCTGCGGCGTGAGCTGGAGCGGCGGCTGACGGAGGAGGGGCAGTGAGCCGGGGCCGGGCGAAACGGCGGCTAATCGAGAACTTCGCCGACCCGAGGATGATGACCCTTGAACAGCTGAAGGCCGAGGTGGCTGAGCTGGTACGTGCCGATGAGCTGTCGGCGCGACGCTGGGCGTGCGGAGTACCGGAATGCGATGGATTGCCGCACGAAGGGTGGCTGCATCACCACGCACGTGCGGCGCAGCGGCAGCCGTTGTGGCTGTGGACGGTGTGGATGCTGCTCACCGGGCGCGGGTGGGGTAAGTCGCGCACGGCGGCCGAGATGGTGCGGGAGTGGGCCAAGGCACCGGGGTTGCAGATCGCGGTGGTGGCGAAGAACGCCACGCTGGTGCGTGACATCTGTTTCGAATCCCCGAAGTCCGGTCTGCTGTCGGTGATCCCGGCGGATGAGGTGGCGAAGTACAACTCCTCGCTAGGCGAGACCTCGCTCCGGCTGAAGAACGGCACCTTGTTTCGTGGGTTCGGTGCGGAGACGCCGGACAATCTGCGCGGTTGGGCCTTCGACAAGGCGTGGTGCGACGAGTATGCGGCCTGGTCGCGGCACACCGCCCAGGAGGTCTACGACATGCTGTGGTTCTGTCTGCGTGAGGCGGATACCCCGCAGGTCGTGATCTCTACGACGCCGAAGCCGCTGCCGCACGTGAAGCGGCTTGTGGAGCGGGGACGGGCACAGGAGAAGGAGCACAGGGAGGGCGGCGAGCCGCCGCGGGTGGTGCTCACGCGCGGGCACATGCGTGAGAACGACGCGAACCTGAGCCCTGCGGCGCGGGCGGAGCTGGAAGAGGAGTACGCCGGCACCCGACTGGGGCGGCAGGAGCTCTCGGGCGAGCTACTTGAGGACGTCGAGGGTGCGTTGTGGCAGGGCTGGATGCTGGAGGTCGAAGGGTTCCGGTCGAGGTCGGAGCACCTGCCGGACATGCAGCGCCTGGTCGTGGCGGTGGACCCGGCGACCAAGAGCCATGAGAAGGCGGACATGACGGCCTTCACCGTCGCCGGGCGCGGGTATCCGGTGGAGACGTTGTTCGGGGATGACCGGCCTCGTGGCTACCTGCTGCACTGCGAACAGGGCCGACACACGCCGACACAGGCCATGCAGCGTGCGGCGAAGCTGTACCACGAGTACCGGGCGGACTGCGTAGTCATCGAGGCGAACAACGGCGGTGACTACCTGCCCGCGCTGCTGGAGCAGGTGGACCCGACGGTGAACTGGCGCATCGTTCATGCTACGCGCGGGAAGCGGGCGCGTGCGGCTCCAGTAGCGCAGTTGTACGAACAGGCCCGTGTGCACCACGTCGGCTCGGCGCGGCTGTTCGCGGAGCTGGAGGAGCAGATGACCACGTTCGTTGGCCAGGGGGAGACGGAGGATTCGCCGGACTTGTTGGATTCGGCGGTGTGGGCGCTATGGGATCTGTTTCTTGATGCGACGATGCCGCCTCCGCGCGGTGGGGATGATCAGCGGTTGAGTGGGCGGCGGTAATTAGGGCGCGGGTTTCGGGTGGCGAAATTCCTTGAATTAATTCGGGGTGAATATTGAATTCCAGGACTGAATTCCCTAGGATTAAAATAGAAAGAAATTGAAAAGAATTTCAATTCAATAGGGGGTCTCGTGGAATTCGAGAATGCTATGGCGCTCATCAACATCCTGGCCGGCTACATCAGGCAGAGTGAGCTGGAGGCCGAGCGGGAGGGACGGGGTGCTCGTTCTGCCAACCCGGATGTGCGGGTGGTCGGAACGTTCACCGAGGGCTCTGCGCCTGTAGCCCTGAAGGGCACGGACGGGGTCATCTGGCTCACGACCTACGACATTGACGGTCGGCTGCCTCGGATCGTGGAGGAAGACCTCGGGGTGTCTGGCGAGGAACTCGTGGAGCTGTCCATGGCCGAAGAGCGTTTCTGGCGGGGATGAGCTAAGGGCTGGGCCCGGCGGTCTTGTGGCCGCCGGGGCCAGCCCTTTGTCGTGTGCGATTCCCTAGTGGCGACTGGGCGACGCAGGGCGGTGCCTGTTCGCGCCGATAGGCTTGCCAGCGGCGTGGGGCTGACTGCCGGGAGGGCACTGTGGGCCTGCGTCAATTCGTCATCGATGCCTGGTCATGGCTGAACTACAAACCAGTCATGGCCGATGCTGGCCGCCCAGCGAGCGGGTCGTTTCCCGAACTGGCAGCCTCGTGGCTGCCCCCACATGAGATGCGGCGGCTCGCGTCATACAAGGTCTTGGCGAGCTACGACAACAACCAGGCTGGGCAGCTCGCGGCGGCCTCTGGTGACGAGGCGGCGTTGGAGCGGCGCGAGCTCGGCGACGCGGCGAATCTGGTGGACACGGCACTCGGCTACCTGCTCGGTTCGGATCAGCGGATCGCCGTGACGGGCGCTGAGCACGCCGACGACGAGGTGCCGGAGCCGGGCGCAGCAGAGGCCGCGGGTCTCCAGGAGCGGCTACGGACGTGGGGCGAGAAGGAGCTGCTCACGCTGCGGATACAACAGGCGGAGCGCGCGGCCGTACTGCTGGGCGACAGCGTGTATGTGTTGGCGTGGAACCCGGAGAAGCAGCGGCCGACGCTGAGGGTGTACGACCCCGGGCTCTACTTCCCTCAGTGGGACGACGACCAGGACCAGGACTTCCCAAGCAGGGTGCATCTGGCGTGGGAGTTGCCGGAGGACAAGGACGCGGGGCTGAAGGCCAGGGTGCGGCGGGTGACCTACGAGCTGGGGCCGATCTCTGAGAACGACGAGAGCGTTGTACGCGAGTACCCATGGGAGCCAGGTCGGCTATCGAACATCACGTGCTACCTGACGGATGCCGAGTGGCTGCTGGAGGACCTGAAGCGTGGGGAATCCCTGGACCGGTTGCCAATGCACAAGGCCGCGTTCCGGGTACGGCCGGACGGCACTGAGCTGGAGCGGGTGGATTTGTTGATCGATTTCGTGCCGGTCATCCACATCACAAACACCATCCCGGACGGTGGGGAGCATTGGGGACGGTCTGTGGTTGCTCGCGTGCTCCAGGGCCTGGACGAGCTGGCTGCGACCGACTCGGACAGCTCGGCCGCGTCCGCGACGACGGGCACCCCGATTATCGGGCTCGCCGGGGCACGGCTGCCGGTCGACCGGGCGACGGGCAGGCCGGAGAAGTTGAAGGTGGAGGCTGGCGCGGTGTGGCAACTCGGTGAGTCCGGGCGTATGGACGCGCTGGACACGTCGTCTCAGTTGGCGGAGCTGCGGGCCAGGGTGGAGCACCTGTTGGACCGGATCGCGTCCAACTCGCGTATCACGGCGGCAGGATTGGGCACGTTGGACGCTTCGGAGGTGCCCTCGGGGTACGCGTTCAAGCTGGCACTTGCGCCGTTGGATGCGCTGGTGGGGGCTATGCGGCTGGCCAGGGAGCACAAGTACAGGCTGTTGCTCAAGTTCGTGCAGCGGCTGTACCAGGCCGGTCGCGCCCAGGGGTGGACGGCTGGAGAGTCATTTCCTGCACGGCTGGCCTGGGCGCCGCATACGCCGACGGACCGGGCCGCGGTGCTAGATGAGGTCGTCAAGGCGTACGGCGCAGGGGTGTTGTCGCTGGAGACGGCGGTGCAGATGCTCTTGGACGCGGGCTATCCGATCGACGACGCTTCCCAGGAGGTGGCGCGTATCCGAGCGAGGACCGAGCAGGAGGCGGCTGCCCGGCTCGCGGAGGCGGCGGCGCGGCGCGGCGAGCTGGACTCGCAGGAGCACGAGGGCAAGGGCGCGCCCACCGCCGAGGTAGGGGACGCGGCCGATGGGGAGAAGGCGCCTGTGCCCGTGCCTCTTTCGAGCGGGAGCAGGTGAGCGATCGGGGTTGGTGGTGTCCATCGGTGGCGATATCGGCGCCGGTGGCTACACTGATTCGCAGCGTGGGGGCGCGCACCAGGAGGAGTTGTATGGCTGGGCCTCTGCCGACTCGCCGCCCTGTCGGCTACCGCCGCGATGGGCGGCCGATCTACCCGATTCTCGGTGCCTCGTCGGAAGACGAGGCGAACGAGCGACTCGACAATGTGGACGACGTCGACCAGACAGCCCAGGTGACGGTGACCCAGGATCGCCTCGGGAAGTTGTTGACTCGGGAGAAGCAGCAGGGCGAGCGGGCCGCGATCAAGCGTCTGCTGGCGTCTCTCGGGTTTGAAACGGCGAGGGACCTCACCCAGTTTGTGACAGCGCAGCGCGAGGCCGAACAGGCCGCCCTGTCGGAAGTCGAGCGACGGGAGCAGACCGCAGCAGAGCGAGAGTTGCAGGCCGCTCGGCGCGAAGAAGCCGCTGCCGAACGGGAGCGCACGGCGATACGACGCGCGGCGCTGGTGGCGCTCGGCGCCAAGGGTAATGACCTTGCAGACGCCGAGCGGCTGCTGGCAACGGACGACGAGGCCGACGAGGCCCAGGTCACGGCGGCGGCGGAGGCGCTGCGAGCCCGACGTCCCGAGCTGTTCGGTGACGTACGTACGCCGGCGCCGCCGGCGCCGGACGGTGCCCCAGCTGGTCGAGGGCCGTCGCGCACGGTGCCAGCACGTCGGCCGGGTTCGGCCGGGCTGGAGATGGCCCAGCGGCGGGGCCACCTCGTGGCTTCCGAATAGCAGAGGACCGGCCTGCTAACCAGCAGGTACTGGGGACCACGCCCCATGACTCCCGTGGACGGCACTGCCCCCATGGGCGGTGTGCGGACAGCAACCCGCATTCGTCCATAGGAGAAGGCATGACCATTCAGCCCGTAACGACTTCGGAAACCCTGATCGCCAGCCGTGACTGGCTGGCGGCTCTGCACGGGACCGACTCGACCGACAGCATCACTCTCGACCTGAACCTGTTCACCGAGGGCGTGCACTACCAGTGTGGTGATGGGTGCGAGCCTTATGGCCGGGTGCTCTCCGGTGTGCCGGTCGGGAAGGTCACCGAGAGCAAGCTGTACGGGCCGTACGACCCGGATGCGGTGTGCGGCCGGCAGGTTCTCCGCGGCTTCGTGTTCGCCGAGGTCCCGTTCGCACCGGGGCAGACACGGATTCCGGCCGCACTGCTGTGGCACGGGTCGGTGCGCTCGGCGAAGGTTCCGGGCGGCATCGACGTGTCTCAGGTCGCCTGGCACCCGCGCGGTGCGCAGATCCGCTTCGTGTAAGCGAGGCCGTGCACTGTGACGATCCAGGACCTGTTGAAGGACGTCTCGGTGGCGGACCTCACGACGTTCGCGCGTGCGGTGCCCTCGCCGAAGGACTTCCTGCTTACGCAGACGATCTTCCCGACACGGGAACTGCCGGAGGTCAAGTGGCGGGTTAGGGACTCCGGCCGGTACGTGAACGTCGCGAAGTACCGCAGCTTCGACGCCAGCGTTCCGTTCGCGACCCGCGAAGCGTGGCAGACCTCCCGCGAGGGCGCGCTGCCCGCGCTCGGGCAGAAACTCGTGGTGGGCGAGCAGGAGCAGATTCTGCTCGAAGCCTCTCGCGGCTCGGATCAGGACCGGCTGATCGAGCTGCTGTATGACGACGTCGAACGGCACGTAGAGGCGATCCGCTCCCGGCTGGAACTGGCGGCCGGCGACGTGCTGGCGGACGGCCGCTTCTCGCTGGTGCAGGAGAACGGCTTGACGCTGGAGGTTGACTGGAACGTCCCGGACGAGAACATGCCGGTCGCCGCCCGACCGTGGTCCGACCCCGCGTCCGATCCGATCGCCGACGAGCTGCGGTGGATTCAGCACCTGGACGACATCGGCGCTCCGGAGCCGGAGCTGGTTGTCACCAGCCGGAAGGCGTTCAGCTACCTGGCGGCGAACAACGCCTATCGGGCCGCGTACTACGGGTCGGTGAACCCGTCGACGACGCCGACGGCCACGCTGACCCCGCAGCAGATCAACGTGGTTCGGGGCAACTACAACCTGCCGCCGATCCAGTTCTACAAGGCACAGGTCAGGGTCGACGGCAAGCCGCGCAAGGTGCTGTCCGAGGACCTGTGGATTCTGGTTCCGCCGGAGCGCGAGAAGTGGGCGCAGACCATGCTCGGTGTGACGGCCGAGGCGCTGGTTCTTTCGCGCGGCACCAACCCGGAGATCATCAGGGAGGACGCGCCGGGCTTGATCATCACCCGTGGTGTACAGGATGACCCGGTTCAGATCTGGACCAAGGGCGCCGCGGTCGGCATGCCGGTCATGCACACCCCGGACGCGCACATCGTCGCGAAGGTGCTGTGATGCCGGTGCGCCGCCTGATCGCCGCCGTGTACGTGAAGGACCCGTCCACGCGGGAGGACCTGGTCCTGCTGCCAGGCGAGAGACCGGCCCCGGAGATCGCCGCGCTGGTGACGAACCCGGATGCCTGGGATACGCCGCTAGGAGAAGTGGAGGAGGCAGAGCTGCGGTCGGTCGCTGTTGGCGCGCCGGACCCAACTGCGGGGGTAGCCGAGGCGGCCGACGAGAAGGGCGAGGCAGCCGGAGGCGGAGCGAAGAAGGCACCGTCGCGGCGGCCGCGCTCGTCCGCTTCGTAATACGCACGCCCGCACGGCCCGGAGCCAGTCCCCCGTTCTGGCTCCGGGCCGTGCCTCATATGAGGGATGGTGAACCTGGTGGACGAATTCCAGCGGTCCTGGCTGCTCGCCCAGCTCGGCCCGGAGGCCGACCCGGCGGACCTGGAGCGCCGGTTCTTCCGGCTGCGGTCGGTACGCGCGGTCGCGCTCGAGGTACTGGGCGAGCGGCGTGCGAAACTGCTCGCCGATCCGCTGAAAGTCACCGTTGATGGCGTAGTGACCATGGACCTTCAGGAGAACCTACGCGGCATCGAACGGCAGATCGCAGCTGTACAGCAGGCGCCGGCTCCCGATGAGCCGGAAGACGAGGACGGCAAGGGCCATGTGTTGATGACCGCATGCATGGTGCCGACACATCGCTACAGGTAGCAGCGGCGGCCAGTTGGGGACAATACTTGCTCGCCTCGCCTTCTAAAGCGTGCTGCAGAATGTCGTGGTCAGGCAGCCAGAGCGGGGCTGTGAGGGTGTCTGGTCATGTGGCGAGGGCGAGGTTGTGCATACGAGTGACGGCCTGGACGGCGTGATGGAGGCCGTCGCCGCGCTGTGGCAGTCGCGCAGGATCTTGTAGTGCTTCATCCGGTCGAAAACATGTTCCATGCGGGCGCGGACCTTGCGGTGTTCAGCGTTGTCTTCTTCCTCGCCCTTCAACAGCGGCCGTCCCGGCCGTTTGCGGTGCGGCACGATCAGGCTGGTGTTGATGTAAGCGCCGTCGCCGGGCACGGTCACCCCATCACAGTGCGCGGCCAGGCCCGAGCCCCGCCATGCCTTCGCATCCGCGGTCGTGCCGCTATGGCGTACCAGTGGCCGCCGCTGGTTCCTGGGGACCCTGACGAGATCGCGCGCCGCGTCGCAGCCGTACTCGAGGAAGCCTGGCAGCGCCTCGCCAGCAAGCAGGGTGAGGTGATCGCCAAGTTCGTGGACAACCCACAGGACGCCGTACACCTTGGCGACCTTGGAGGAGTGCAAGCAGGCGATCCGTGAGTTTCGAAAACGTGTGGATCAGGAAGCCCGGCAGTTCGTACAGCGGCAGCTCCCTCACCTGTACGAGGAGGGTGGACGCGCGGCCGCTGAGGCACTGGGAGTGACCTTCACCTGGACCACGTTCCACCGCGACGCGCTCCAGTTGCTTGCAGCAGATTCCTACGCCGACTTCCTGCGCCGCTCTGAAGACGCCGAGCGGATGGCCAACCAGTTTTACCGGGCGGCGCGGGAAGCCGCGCGTCGAGAAGTGCCGCTACTCGCGGCGGGCAACATGACCGCGAAGCAGGCTGCGGAGAACCTTGCAGATCGACTCGCAGCCAAGCACAAGCTGACCCACGTCATCTACCGCAACGGGACGCGAGTCCCAGTCCGTGCTTGGGCCGAGGCTGCCACGCTCGCGAAGTCGGCCGTCGCCTACAACGCTGGCACCCTCAACCGGTCCCGCCAGGCTGGTGTTTCGATGGTCGAAGTCTTCGACGGTTCCGACTGCGGCTGGACCTCACACCAGGATCCCGATAAGGCGGCTGGATCATTGCGCAGTGTGGAGGAGGCGGCGGAGCGGCCTATTGGCCACCCGCGATGTCGGCGTAGTTTCGGACCTCGTCCAGGTGTGGAGGGTGCTTACTGAGGTGAGCGATGAACGTCGGCTCTGGGAGTCAGTCTGCCCAGTAGTTGGACAGCATCTCCCCGGGCCATGCCGGTTGGCGAACGTCGCCACGCGGCCCCATTTCTTTGAAGTACGGGGCCAGGTCGTAGATCGGGCTTCCGTCGACCGCGTCCAAGTCCGTGACGTGGAGGTCAAGACCATCGACCTTCAACAGCCGCGGGAAAGATTGGGCGAGTTGGTTCGGGCGGCGGTGGTTACGGTGTGCGAACGTGCCGGTCGCTGGCCACCGAGGGTCGTTCCGGGGGCTCCGTGCATGCAGGGCCACGTCACCTGCTGAGGCCAGGTGGAAATGCCAGACCACGAGGAGGTGTGAGAACTCCTCCAGGCCTTGGACAACCTCGACGGGGAAGTCCTGGTTCAGACGGATGATCGCAGTGCCGCTCCAGAGGTCGTCGGCCGGCTCTGTGCGTCCGCCGACTATTGCGCCGATGGGCTTGATCTCCAGCGACTTCATGCGCTCCTCCTTGATCCTTCGGCCACGACGATGCTCAATCTACTCGGGCCAAGTATGAGGCGGCTCGAGCTTCGAGTTCCGCGACGACGGGGATTCCACGATGCCGGTATGGCGAGAGTAGTTTGCGGACGTCATGGACCGCCTGCCTGGCCCGCCCGGAGTAGATGCCCTCCTCCATGGCTTCGAGGAGCCTGCTCCAGGTGGCGCAAGCCTCTTCGACGCTTCCGTTGGCGATCTGAGTAGCCCCCAAATACCCGAGCGTGACCGCGTGCGTGCGGCGGAAGGTGGCCCCTCTGGTGCGGATGCTCTGGCGGAACTGGCGGATGGCCCCCTTGCGGTCGCCGGAGTCGCGCAAGGTGCAGGCGGTCTCGTGAGCCAGCGCCGCGCCCGAGAAGAAGAACGTGCGGTGCGGTTCGTGGATGCCTTCCCGAGCTGAGGCAAGGTCGTCCTCGGCTCTCAACAGCGCCCGTGCTGCCGCCCGATGCTGGCCGTTTGCGGCGAGACCGCGAGCGTGTACGACACCGAGCAGGGCGCGCTCCCTTGGGGTAGCCGCAGCATACCGCTGGCCTTCAATGGAGGCTGAGGACAGCTCTAGGGATTCTTTGAAGAATCCGAGGTCAAGAGCTTGATGAGCCATGGCACGCAGGATGTGGCCGACCAAGGGAGGACTGTCCGCCCGCGCTGCTAGCTTGGTTGCCAGGACGAAGTACCGCTGCGCAACGGCGTGCTCCGCGTTGTCGAACGCCATCCAGGCGGACAGGTAGGCCAGCTCGCCGGCTGCCGAGAACATGTCGCGTCTGACCTGATCGCTGGGGAACCTGCCCCGGAGGAAGTCAGTCACATCAGAGTGCAGGTACTGCACGACTGCCTTGCGCCCGTGGCCGCCACCGCGCTGCTGGTCCATGCGGGAGAAGGCCACCGTCAGCTCCTCGACCATGGTCACGTCCCCGCGCCCCACCTGCTGTTGCCGGGGTGATGTCCGTTGCGAGGCCTGGGTCATCGCCTGCCACCATCGCTCTCCGGGCAGTGCGAGAGGAGCCACCGAATACACAGCGCCACCTATGAGCTTTCGGCGGTCCGCGTCCAAGTCCATTCTCCCCAGGTTGGTCAGGGCGATGAGAGGGTCAATGTCCCAATCCAGCGTTTCCTGCAATGGTGAATGGGGGTTATCGAACCCGAGCTCTTCTGGTGTGATGGCACGCTTCAATCGCCGCGACAGTGCCTGGCACAAGATAGCGGGCGCTGCGCCGGACGGTTCCGTCCCGCCCACCCACATGCTGACGTGTGATCGCCCGATGCTCGCGTAGTCGAGGAGCTTGCCTTCCTGGGCCACCCTGTTGAACGCGCTCGCGGCCTGCGCCCGTGACCAGCCAGCCTCTTCTAATAACTCGGCGAGTCGTTCGTTCCTTCTGCGTGCCATGACGGAACTCCTGCGCTCAAACGATCTTTGACCACTTTGGCCAACGTGGGCCGTTCTGGCTCTGACCTCACCTGGTGAAGGTCACGGTAGTCGCAGTACACGTACCCAGAGGCAGATGGCGGAGGCTCACCCCCTTCTGCGTGGCGACTGCAAACGATCTTTGACCACTTTGACCACTCGGCAGTCCTTGACCACGTTCACAGGATGCCCCGAACGCGGTTCGCTCTACGTGTCCACCACGTGAACGTGGGCAATGGTGCCGCGGTTTCTGGCCCAGCGTCCCCATGTCGTGCTGTCCGTCTGAGCTGCGGAGGAGCGAGGTATGGCTGTCACCACCGCAACGGGCGCGGAGATCCTTGCGGAGGTCAGCGCCAAGGGTGCGACGGACCCCTTGCCGACCGTTCTCGACGACTTGTCCCTGACAATCAAACGCCCGACCGTACCGGAGGGCATAGACGCCGTAGCGGTCGCTGGCGTCTGGGTGGGCGTCCTACGCCGGATCGGTGCCGCGAAGCTCAACTACTGGGGTCTGCCGGATCTGGTCGAGAACGGACGGCTGTTGATCAGCGAACTTGTCACCAACGCCTTGCGGCACGGCAAAGGCCCGGAGGTCGTGTTCCGCTTCATCATCGGTGTCGATCTGATCGTGCTGGAGGTAGACGACGGTTCACCAGGCCGGCCGGAGATCCGAGTGGCGGAACCTACCGAGGAGAACGGTCGGGGCATGCTCCTCGTCGCTTCCCTGGCGAACTCCTGGGGCGTTAGCGAGGACGGGACGAGGACCTGGTGCACGCTTACGGCGCCCGCATCGGTGAGGAGGGGGCGATGACACCGTGGCTCCCAAACAGGCGGCGTCCTTCGAGGGGGAACTGATGCGACACGGGGTGACCAGCGCGCGGGCTCCGTCCAAGACAACGTCTATCGGCATCCGTACGGCCATCTCTCCGAATCGACGGAGATGCACTACTCAAACTCATCAGCAGGGGGAATCTGTGAGCAATTGCGATGATGATGCCTTCCGTGTGGTCTCGTGGAACGTCGAGGCCAACGGTGCGGGTCGTGACGGCTCGGGCGAACGCTGGCACCTGGCCATGGATGTCCTGGCCGGTCGATAAGGCTGTGCCCTGACAGACGGCCGCCCCGGTCAACCGGTTGATTCGAGCCCGATTCATTGGGGCGGCGCAAGAACCCCGACCCGGGGATAGGCGGCCCTGCACGTTTCCACTTGTGGGGCATGGCACCTCAGGCCGGCGGCTGGGAACCGTCTCTGCGGCGTAGTTGTCTCAATACGCTCCGCACGTAGGCGCCCAGTAGTACTGCCATTCGCAATCCACCTTCGAGAAACGGGAGTTGGTATGAGTCCCCAGATCACGCACACCACGCAGGTGAAGGCGCCGAGCTCGGACACGACGTCGGACGGCTTCGACCTGGACGTCACCTTGGTCGAGGTCTCCGACGTCGCCGGTCTGATCAGCCTGACGGACGACGGCTGCGGCGAGACCTGCGGCGCCTGCACCACCAACGTGGCCTGACCCAAGGCGTACGTCATCCCAGGCCGGTGTCTTCGCGACTCACCGTGCGGAGGCACCGGCCGCTCGTCTGGAACACGGAGGTTGTGATGGCTTCGAGTACTGATTTCCGTGCTGGTAAGACCGCTCTTGTCCGTGCGGTGGCCCGGCCGGAGCTTCCCGTCTCTCCGTGTCTTGACCTCGATGACCTTTCCCCTCGCGGCGCGGCTGCCCGGCTCGAGTGGTTGCGGGAGGTGTGGTCCGAGGAGGACGTTGCCGAGGCACTGGAGCACGCCAGCCCTGCCCTTGCCTCCCAGGTGGGCGCCTTGTGCTCCTCCGGTGCCCCAGCCGCGCGTGATGTGCGCCGAGCAGCCGCTTCTGTGGTCCGCTACGTGTTGCGGGCCGAGCACCGGGCGACGCCGTTTGGCCTGTTCGCCGGTGTGGCCTCAGCCGACCTCGGGTCGCGAGCGGGCACGACCTGGGGATCGGATCACGCTGTCATCGGGCGGGCGAGTGCGGAGTGGCTGATGGCCGTTGTCGAGCGGCTGGAGTCGTGCCCAGAATTGCTTGAGCGCCTGTCGGTGGTCCTCAACAACACCGTCGCAAGACGTGGTGATCGGCTCATCGTGCCGTACAAGTCCGACAGCCAAAGTGGCCGGAGGCGTGCGGTCGAGGCGGCCATTGGCTTGACCGAGCCGGTGCGGGTGGTCCTGGATGCGACCCGGTCACCGATCCGCGTGGGGGTTCTCGCCGACAAGCTTGCCTCGGCGTTCCCCGCAGTGGCGCCGGGGAAGGCGCATCGGCTCGTGCAGGAGTTGATTCGGCAGCAGGTACTGATCACCAGCCTGCACGCACCGAGCACCGAGATCGATGCCCTGGAATACCTGTTGGGCCAGCTCGACGCCGTGGAGGCCGACACCGTGGCTCCGGTTACCGATATGGTCCGCGAACTGCGCGCGGTACAGAATGACTTGCGCGACTGTGGCTCCCGCGGTGGCCGGGCCAGCGCCGCGGCGCGTATGCGGGCCCTGGCTCCGGGCGGTCGCCGCCATCCCCTCGCTCTTGATCTCCGTCTGGATGCCCGGGTTGAGCTGCCCGAGGCAGTTGCGCGTGAGATCGAGCGAGCCGCCTCGGTCTTAACCCGGGTGTGCGCCCTTCCGTATGGGACCGCGGCGTGGAAGGCGTATCAACGGCGGTTCTACGAGCGGTATGGCATCGGCACGATGGTGCCGCTCAAGGAGGTCGTCGCGGACAGCGGTACCGGTTTCCCTGACGGGTATCCGGGTGCCTCGTCCGCCGCGCGCCGCCCCCGGCTGTCCGTACGGGACGACACTTTGGTGCACCTCGCGCAGGCCGCCGCGCTCGATGGCCGCAACGAGGTGGTCCTCACCGACGAATTGATCGCCGCAATGGATATGGGTCCCGAGCAACCAAGGGTGCCGCCGCACCTGGAGATCGGTGTCCGAGTGCACGCCGACAGCGCCGAGAAACTGCACCGAGGACGGTTCCGGCTGGAGGTCGTAAGCGTGTCCCGCGGCGTCGGCATCACCACGGGCCGGTTCCTCGCTGTGCTGGCCCCCAAGGACCGCGAGCGCCTGGCCGCGGAGCTGGCCGACCTACCGACCGCCGATCTCGGCACCGTCCCCGCCCAGCTGTCCTTCCCACCGCTGCTGCCCACGAGCGCCCATGTCACCCGCGCCCCACAGGTTCTGACCACCCTGATCAGCATGCAAGAGCACCGCCCCACAAGCGGCGATGTCCTCACGCCTGAGGACCTGGCGGTGGCCTGCGACGGTCGCCGCATGTATCTGGCCGCGCCCGAGCGCGGTCAACGGATCGAGGCCGTGGGGATGCACGCGCTCAATCTCAAGGAGCACACCCCGCCGCTGGTGCGGTTCCTCACCGAGCTGTCCCGCGCTCAGTGCGCGCAGGTCACCTTGTTCGACTGGGGCGCCGCCAACGCGATGCCGTTCCTGCCCCGGCTGCGTTACGGGCGCACGGTGCTCACCCCCGCACGGTGGCGACTGGAAGCGCCCGAGCTGCCCGGCCGAGACCGCCCCCGAGCGGAGTGGGACACAGCCCTCAACGACTGGCAGAGCCGTCGGCGGCTGCCGCGTCGGGTCTATCTCGCCGAGGACGACCGTCGCCTGCTCCTCGATCTCGACCAGGCCGGACACCGAAGCCTGCTGCGCCAGCACCTGAACCGCGCCCGCCTGGCCGTCCTCGTCGAAGCCCCGGAAGCCGACGCATACGGCTGGTGCGACGGCCGTGCGCATGAGGTCGTCGTGCCACTGAAGGCCACGCGATCACCAGCGTGGCCGCCCCTGCCGGCCCCCACCATGGCACGCACCTTCTCCGCGGCGCAGATCCAGACCCCCGGCGTGTCGTCCCTGCTGCTGGCCACCCTGTATGGCGACCTACGCCGCCAGGACACCCTGCTGGCCGAACATGTTCCGGACCTGCTGGAGCGACTTGGCGGCCCGCCGTGGTGGTTCATCCGCTTCCGCGACCCCAACCAACACCTGCGGGTGCGCATCGCCCTGCCTGACGCCGATGCCTTCGCCGAGACCGCCCGCACGGTCAGCACCTGGGCCGACGAGTTGCGCACTGCCGGATTGCTGTCGGACCTGCGCTTTCCCACCTCATACCGTGAAACGGGACGTTGGGGTTCCGGCGCTGCCTGGGAAGCCGCCGAGGAAGTGTTCCGCGCAGACTCGCGCGCTGTCGTCACCCAGTTCTCCCAGCGCGAGCGCCCGCACCGGCGCGCGCTGGTGGCCGCGCACTCCATCGCCATCGCGACCTCGTTTCTCGGCAGCACCGAGGCCGGCATGCGCTGGCTGATCGACCACATTCCGCCCACCGCGCCCGCACCTGTGCCTCGCCCGCAGTTCACCGAGACCGTACGGCTGGCCGATCCATCCGACGACTGGGCGGCACTGCGCAGCGTGCCCGGCGGGCACACCATCGTGGAGGCATGGGCAGATCGCGACGCCGCGCTCACCGCCTACCGACGCCACCTTCCGGCCCCGGAGACCCAGGGCATAGCCCTTGACGACGTCCTCTCATCGCTGCTGCACGTCCACTTCGTACGCCACGTCGCGGTCGACTTCCCCGAGGAAGAGGTCTGCCTCTACCTCACGCGCGCCGCAGCCCTGGCCTGGATGTCCCGGAGGCCACGGTGACCCACCCCCTCACGCTCAAGGTGGCGGACACCGTCGCCGACCTCCTGGCCGACCCCGCCACCGCGCCACTGGCATCGGAGATCGCGCCCTCGAAGCGTCAGCACCTCGCATACGGGCCGACCGGCATCGCGCTGCTGCACATCGAACGGGCTGCGGCCGGCCTGGGCTCGTTGCAGCGCGCCCATGACTGGCTCGCCGCAGCCGCCAGGAACCCGTTCACCAGCGGCCCCGACAGCCACCCCTTCTACGGGGCGCCCGCCCTCGCGCACGCCTTGGCCTGTGCCGCCGACCACCTGCCCGGCGCATACCAACGCGCCAGGGACACCCTGGACCGGCAGATGGCTGCGGACGTCCGCCGCCGCCTCGCAGCCGCTCACCGCCGCATCGACGCTGGGCGCCTGCCGGAGATCGCCGAGTTCGACACGATCCGGGGCCTGGCGGGCTACGGCGCCTACTTCCTGCGCCGCGACCCCACCGGCGCCGAAGTACGCGCCATCCTCGACTACTGCGTACGCCTCACCGAACCCGTTGCCCACGACGGCGAGGCCCTGCCAGGCTGGTGGACGCCGACTGGCCCCTCGGGGCGGCCGGACGGCCGTTTCCCGGGCGGGCACGCCAACAGCGGCATGGCGCACGGCGTCGGCGGTGTGCTCGCGCTGCTGGCCCTCGCCGCCCGAAGCGGAATCACAGTTGCCGGCCACCGGGAAGCCTTACGCGTGATCCTGGCGTGGCTGGACCGCTGGCAGGAAGAGACAGGCCGGGGCCTCGTCTGGCCGTACTGGGTGACACGAGACGAGCTGCGCACCGACCGCCTTGCCCCATCCGCGCCAAGGCGACCGTCGTGGTGCTACGGCACCGCTGGTCTGGCCCGTGCCCGGCAGCTCGCCGCGCTCGCCCTCGGCGATACCGACCGCCAGATCGAGGCGGAGACAGCACTCGTGGCAGCCCTCACCGATCCCGTGCAGCTCAAGGCCACCACGGACAACGGCCTGTGCCACGGCTTCGCCGGCCTGGCTCACGTCGCTGCCCGGACCGCCAACGACGCGCATCCCTCGACCATTGGTCAGCTCAGGGCGGCCATCCCGCCCCTGCTCACTCCGGTCTGTCCACCGGGCACCGACCCGGAAGACGCAGCCATGGCCGTCATCCGGGACGACGACGCGGGGCCCGGCTTTCTCAACGGCGCCGCCGGAATCGCCCTGGCGCTCCTGGCTCCTGCCACGACCACCCCGCCCCGCTCCGCTTGGGATGCCTGCCTACTCATCGCCTGACCTACCGACCGAAGGACCACTGCTATGCCCTCGGAACGTTGGCACCAGCACAACGTCACCTTCGCCGACCGTGAGACCGGCAAGCGCGCCATCACCGAACGCGTCGCTCCCATGCTGGTCGAGGCTGAGAAAGACCGACAGCTCACCGCCTGGTGGTTCATGAACAAGCAGCCCTGGCCGCTGCGCTACCGCGCTGCCGAGCCGTCTCCACTGATCGAGTCCCTGCTGAGCGACCTCGTCGGCGACGGCACGGTGCGGTCGTGGACGCCTGGCATCTATGAGCCCGAGACCTCCGCCTTCGGCGGTACCGAAGCCATGGACGCCGCCCACGACCTGTTCCACGAGGACAGCCGTCACCTGCTCACCTATCAGCCCGGCACCGGGCGGCTGGGCCGCCGGGAGACCGCCGTCCTCCTGATCAGCGCCATGATGAGGGCCGCCAATCTGGACTGGTTCGAGCAGGGCGATGTGTGGGCGAAGGCCGCCGCACTCCGACCGGCAACCGAACTCGCTCCCGAGCGGGCCGCCGCCCTGGGCCCGGCCATGCGGAAGCTGATGACGGTCGACGCCCGCGGCCTGTGCCGCTCGAGCGGCCCGCTCGACGGACACGCCGAGTGGGTGGCCGCCTTTGAGCGGGCCGGTACGACGCTCGCCTACCTCGCCACCGGGGGCGGGCTCACGCGCGGTCTGCGAGCCATCATCGCCCACCACGTGATCTTCCACGCCAACCGCGCAGGTCTCCCCTCAGAAGACCAAAGCGCACTGTTCAACACCGCACGAGAGGCAGTCATGGGATCGAGTGACAACACCGCGTCGTCCGCAGAGGGCACGTCCGAAACCACTAGCGTCGGGGCGGTGAAAACCGACACGATCGCCACCCCCGAGTCCGAGGCCGCACGGCTCCGCAACGCCCTGGTCGACAAGATCCGCGAATCCGGGTACGCCCGCACACCCGTCGTCGAGACTGCGCTGCGCACCGTACCCCGCCACCTGTTCGTGCCGGACGCTTCGCTCAAAGACGCCTACGCCAACGTGCCGGTCAACAACAAATACGACACCGACGGCACATCGATCTCCTGCGCCTCCCAGCCCGGAGTCGTCGCCCTCATGCTGGACCAATTGGAAGCCCAGCCCGGTGATCGCATTCTCGAACTCGGCGCCGGCACCGGCTACAACGCCGCCCTCATCGCCTACCTGGTCGGCGAGACCGGTCACGTCACCACCATCGACGTCGACGACGACCTCGTGGAAGGAGCCCGCGCGCACCTCGCCGCCGCCGGGTTCACCAACGTCGAGGTCCTGACCCGCGACGGGGCCCTCGGCCACGCCGACGGCGCCCCGTACGACCGGGTCATTGCCACCGTCGGCGCGCACGGTGTGCCGCACGCCTGGCTCGACCAGCTCGCCCCCGGCGGCCGAGTCGTCGTTCCCCAACGCCTCAAGGGAAGCGTGTCCCGCTCCATCGCCTACGAACAGCGCGACGGCCGCTGGACGAGCATCAGCAGCAAGATGAACACCTTCATGCCGCTGCGACGGGGCATTGCCGATGACGACCGCCGAGTCATCCCGCTCAGTACGGACGGCGCCGTTCGGCTCCAGGCGCCCGCCGGGCAGCACATCGACGCCGAGGCCCTGGCCGGAGTGTTGGAGCAACCGCGCACCGAGGAGTGGACCGGGATGATGGTCCGCGCCATGGAATCGCCGGAGTGGATGGAGCTTTTCGTCTCCTGCTCCCTGCCCAGCGGTCTGATCCGAATGCTGTTCCCGAAGGACGCCAAGGGGACCATCCTCACCGAGGACCCCTACCCGTCGTCGAGCGTGGCCGTTGACAAGGGCGCCGTTACCTATCTCGCCCGCCGCCTGTCGGAGAAGAAGACCCCCGAGGGCGGCAAGCTGTGGGAGTTCGGCGTCATTGGCCACGGTCCCGGAAGCGACGAACTGACCGCGAAGGTCGCGGAGGCGATCCGCACCTGGGACCGCGAGTACCGCGGTCGTGAGGCCACGTTCGAGATCCAGCCGCTCGACGCCCCGGTGATTGAACAGACCCCTGGCCTCTTCGCTCTCGACACCTCGCTGAACCGCATCGTCGTCGACTGGCGCTGATGCCAGCCCGGATGTGAAGAAGGTGGTGCCTGTCGGTGTGGCAGACGGGCACCACCGGCCGACCCATTCCACCGCGCCACTGTCGCCTCTGGGGGAACACATGGATCCGCACGGTCCGATAACAAGGCGTTTCCCGCTCGTCGCCCGGTTCCGGCCCGCCTGCCTGCCGCTGCCAGCCCGTGTGCGGGCCCTGGTGGAACTGGCCGCCAGGGCAGCGAAACAGGGCGAGCAGGGGTTGGCCTCTACCGTCTTCAACCAGACCGCGCTTGTCGCCTCCGATCTCGGCCTTCCCGACCTCGCCCGGTCGATATGCCGTCGGCACGCCGAGGTGTACCTGCACGCCTGCTCGCTGCCCGCCATGAGCGCCATCCGTGGGCTGGAACCCTTGGTCAGCCTCGCCCGCTTGCAGATCCGCGCCGGCCACGCCGACGACGGCCGCCAGCGACTTCTGGACCTGTACGAAGCCGTCCGCGTGGGCGGCACTGTAGTCGTCGACGGCATCGCGGTCCCGGCGAACCTCACCGCAACCGTCGAGGACCGCCAAGAGGTGCGTGCATGGCTGTGGCGCGTTCTCCTCGCTGACGGCACGCGGAGTTTCACGACCACGGGACGCTGGGACGAAGCCCTGGCCCACATCCAGAGCCACCGCGGCGTAGGCACACGAATGCTCGACGGCCGCCAAGTCGCCGTACTCGCTGCCCTCACCCAGGGTGACACGGACCAGGCCGCAGAACTTCTTGCAAACACGGTCCCTGGCGAGCCGTGGGAGCAGGCCGTCACCGCTTGCCTGGCGGTGCTGTGCGACCACGATGCCAGCCAGCCCATTGATGACCAGGTGGCAGACTTGGTGGGTAGCTACCTCGACCGCAAGGCGGAGCCGGGCATGACGGTCTTCGACATCCGGCTCGGACTCACGGTCCTCGACGCGGTAGCCTCTGCCGAGCATCCCGCAGGCTGTCACCTTGTCGAGGACCTGGTTCGGCGCGCTACGGAGGCCCGCGACGGATACGCCGCCCGCGAGATCCTGGCGCACCCTCTGGCGGCCGGGCTCGCCACGGGTAGGCAGGTACAGAGCTGCAACGACCTGGTCCGAGCCTGCGCCCTCGGAGCGGGTGACCTTCCGGACGGACTGTACGGCGATCTCTCGGCCGCTCTGGACTCCAGTCATGTGGTGCTCACCCGCACGGTGACCGCCCTCCAGGCAAACGGCAATTCGGCGCGGTGACAATTGCCCCGTCGCGCTGAAGGCTGAACAGCCTCACCGAACATTGATCGGTTGTACGCAGGGCACAGTGGACTGGTGAAGCGCGGTCGCTCAACCTTCGGGCGGGACACCGACCGCGGTTCGACGAAAGTAGGACAGCAGCTTCCTGAAGTGCCAGACGGACCACATGGAGGTCCGTTCAGACTCCTGACCATGGACGCAGGTCTTGCAGCCGTTCTTGGCGCCACCGTGGGCTCCATCGGTACCGGAGGGGCGGGTATCGTAGCTGCGCTACTCGCACGTTCCCATGGACTTCTTCAAGTGCGCGCCGAGCATGCTCGCGTTCGCGCTGAGCCAAGGCGGCTGGTCTACACCTCATTTGCAGAAGGTCTCCACAAGGCATGGGAGGCTCTGCATAAGGTCGAGATGCAACTGGACGCCTGGCCCGACGCGCTTCAGCGCAAGACGCGAGCATGGCCGAAGGCCTGTTTAGGCAAGCAGAGGTCGAATACAGGGATGTACGGGGACATGAGATCGGCGTCTACATCGAAGGACCACGATCAGTGACGCTTGCGGCGATGAGTGCAAGCAGTGCGCTGTCTTCGTACCACCAGACCTTGTCACTCGCGATCTCCGCCGCTAAAGGGTGGCAGATCTCCGAGGGGGATCCATTGAGAGAAATGGAGGACAAGGCAATAAAAGCGCATGAAAGATATCTAGAATTCCTGTTCGTAGCGTCTGGCGGATTGTCTCACGACGGACTCATAAGCGATAGATCGCCAACCATCTGACGTATCCAGAGTGGAGCCTCAGGCGGGGAAATCAGGTTGAGTGGCCTCTGCGAACACTGATGTGCCACCGTGCCCTACGACAGGACAACCTCACCGACCCCTCGGTGATGGCCCTGACCTTGCTGCTCACGAGCGATACATACCACCGCCAGGTGTAGCAGTTGGATGTCTTGTAACATCCGATGGCTGTTGGCCGACCAGCAGTAAGAGGAAGGTGTCCGACAGCGGTTCTAGCGTCAGATGAATGGACCACCACGACTCTGGCAAGCACCACGTACGGATCACCGCCCACGGCGACGAAGCCACCATCGAGATCGACGGCAAACGAGTAGATCCGAGTGCCCTCGGCGCGTACACCATCACCCAGACCCTGGGCGAGCCCGCACACGTTCTCTTTCACGTCACCGATGGCGGAAGCAACCAGTGGTCCGGGATGGCGCATGTCTCCGTCGCTGATGGGCCGGATCCCGGTCCGGCGGCGGCCGCGTTTCTCGACGCCATCGATGCGGAAGAGCTGGAGTCTGCCGCGCTCGCCCGCTCCGATCTCGACACGGGACCGCACTCGCTCACGAGGGCCATGCTCACTCAGCTCGGGGAATGGGCTCGTGGCGTTTGACGTGGATGGGGCGCGGCGCGTCGTCGGCCGCATCCTGGACGACAAGCTGGAAGTGTGGCGCGACAGCGCGGGGCACGCGGACGACCGTCTGGACGAGAGGACGGGGAAGCTTATGGCGCCGACACCAGACGAGGCATTGATCTGGGATGGGCTTGGTGCGGTGATGCCACTGGGGAGGCCCGCGATCACTAAGCCCCTCGGCAGTGCGGTTGCCAAGGAGCCGCCGACGACGGACTACCAGGCCGTGCTTCCCGTGCAGGCCCCGGAGCTACGGCCTGATGACGTGGTTCGCGTCGCCGGATCGGTACGGCCGGATGGTCCCCGAGATCCGCAGCTTGTTGGCCGACGCTTCCGAGTCTCCGACAAGGCCATCGGCACGTACAGCGTCGTGCGCATCGTCCGGGTACAGGTGATCGACTGATGGCCCCGGCGAACCCGCACCCGAACGCACACCCAGACGCGACCGCGTTCCGTGATCCGATCGCGTTGGCTGCCGCACTGACCCGCATGGGGCCGGCCGCGCGAGCCCGTACGCGCACCATCGCGCGGCACCACGCGATGCTGCTGCGCGTCCGTATCCAGCACAACGCCTCCGGCCGGCCGGGGCCGCGAGTGATCACTGGTCAGTACCGTGCTTCCTGGGACGTACGAATGCGCTCCGGTGGCGGTCAGGTGACGGCGGAGGTCTTCTCCGACGCTCCTCAAGCCCGAAGGCTGGAATATGGCTTTGTCGGCGTCGACTCGCTTGGCCGCCACTATCGACAGCCGCCTTTCCCGCATGTGGAGCCAGCCTTCCGGCAGACACAGCCCGCCTTCATCCAGGCTCTTGTAGACGGGGTACTGCCGTGAGTGCGGCGCGCCTGCCGGTCACCCGCGCGCTTGCCGCCCTCATCGCCAAGACCACCGATTGTCCCTGCGGTATTGGGGAGCTTCCCCGTGTCCAAGGGGACTCAGGGGAGTGGGAGCCCTCCTCAGTGCCGTACACCATCCTCGATTCGCTTCCAGGTGACTTCAGCGGCCCGCCTCTCTGGGACTGGCACGCGGACGCGGCCTGGTCCTACCAAGTGACCTCAGTTGGCGAGCGTGCTGACCAAGTGCAGTGGCTTGCCGATCGCGTACGAGCCGGAGTCGTCGGCCGGACCGACGAGGGATGGGTCAATGACCTGTACCTCCACGAAGCATGCGTGTCCGACAGAGAGTTGTACTACGACGCCGCAGGAGTCCAGTCGGTGTCGGCGGCAGGCGTTATCGTGTCCTATGTGCAGAGGTTCACGATCACGGTGACCCCTGCGTAAGAAGCGCATCTGCTGATCCTCACCGCGGAGGCCCGCGCGGACGCTAGGCCCCAGGCCAGGCGAACCCCCTTTGGAACCTCAAGGGGCAGGGCCTCGGCACGGGACGCTGCCCCAGAAGCGGGAGCGGACCTGTGTCCCTGAAGAAGTCGTCTACCACCCACACGCGATTCCTCCGGCGTGGCATCTCCAAGATCTACTGGCTCAAGAAGATCAACGATCCGATGTGGCCGACCCGCACGGAGATCTCCGAGCCCAACCGATTCGACCTGACCAACGCCGTCTCGGACATCGAGGGCTGGGCGCTAGAGAACGATCCCATCGAGACCCCTGACATGGGCAGCACCTTCAATAGCTCGATCCCCGGCAACGACAAGGCCGAGAACTCCAGCCTGACTTTCTACGAGGACCGGCACTCGGACGAGATCGAGCAGCATCTGCCCAAGGGGGCGAAGGGCTACATCGTTTTGCTTCGCAAGGGAGACATCCCGGGGTCGCGCTCCGTCGACGTCTTCCCCGTCCAGGTCGCGACCCGCGCGGCGACCTACTCGACCGGCAACGAGGCCGCCAAGTTCAAGGTTGACTTCACGATCACCGACGAGCCGTCGCTCGACTCCGTGGTACCCGAGGCGTTCCACACTCTGCCCAAGCCGGTGCAGCACGAGGACTGCGACGACAACCACGAGCACGGCCACCACGATCACAACGGTGATCACCTCGACGTCACCGTCACGAGCACCACCAAGGCCGCTGCCACGGTCCGCGAGCACAGCGACGAGGAGTGAGCATGTCGCGCCCCTCTCCGGCCAAGCGCCCGCCGTCCCCCTCTACCGCCTCATCGGTGGAGGGGGCCTGGGCAGCCAAGATGGACCGCCTGCGCCACCGCGCCCGACCGCAGAACAAACTCCGAATCTGCGACGACGATCAGCTGCGCCAGCGGTTCGAGGAGGCCGAGCAGACCGCTCGGAGTGCCCGGTTCGTGGCCGAGGCCAACCCCGGTGATGAACAGGCATCCCAGCAGGCTGATGTCGCCGCTGCCGCGTACGAAGAGGCCAAAGCCGCACTGGACGCCGCATCGGACTTCCTCACCTTCCGCGCCCTGCCGCGCCCGGTGCTCGAGGAGCTGATCGCTCAGCATCCGCCAACCGAGCAGCAGAACAAAGAAGGCGCGGTCTTCAACCCGGACACTTTCCCCGCGGCGCTGGTCGCCGCGGCCTCGGTAGACGGCATGAGCCGTGAGGAGGCAGAGGAGCTGCTGAACACCTGGTCAGCACCGGACGCCAACGCATTGTGGGACGCGGCGTGGCAGGTCCAGCAGGAAAGCCGGGTGGAGCTGGGAAAAGACTGAGCCGCGACCCGCAACTGCGCTCCGAGCTGGAGCTGTGCGAGCGGTTCCGGATCCCCCACTCGCAGTTCCTCGGCGACGACGGCCGGTGGACGGAGCTTGACCGGGCCAAAGCGTTGGCGTGGGCGGAGTGGCAGCGGTTGCTGTGTCCCGAGTGCCACACCCGGCCGGAGGAGTGGGATCACAAACGTGGCGGAGACCCTCACGCCTACGTCACCGACACCCTGCGCTGCCCCGGCTGCGAGCTGATCGAGCAGGAGCGTGACCACGTTCCCCAGGACCGCTCCGGCTACGGCGTGAAGATCCAGCTCCTGCCACGCGCCCAGTACCGCGAACACCCTGATCAACCCCGCACGACTATGTAAGGAGGTCCCTGCGGTGGCCGGGTTCACCCTGACCGTGGCAATGCGTGCCGAGGTCCGCGACCTGATCGCGGGAACTCGCGCTGCCTCTGGCCAGATGCGGACCCTCGCCGACCGTACCGACGCCGCCCACCGGTCCCTCACGCGCCTGGACGCGAACGGGGTCCGGCTCGCCAGCCAGTTCGCCGTGCTCAACCGCTCTGTGCGTTCGGCCGTCGGCGAGCTGAACCGGATCTCTGCCCGCGCCTCGGCCGCCCGTGCCAGCCTTCGAGCAGCCGGAGACGACGGGGCACGCTCCATGTCCCGACTCCAGCGCGCCATGGCCGGCGCGGGCAGACGCGGCATCTCCACCACCAACCTGCTCGCTGGTGGCGGCCTGCTCCTCGGCGCTGGCGAGATGGTGGAGGAGGGCAACCGCTACCAGCGGCAGATGAACCTCTTCCGCGCGGTGAACGACGCCACCGCAGCGCAGATGAAGCGTGCCGCCGTCGTCGCCCAAGAGCTTGGCAACGACCTGAGGCTTCCGGGCTCTACCGCAGCCGACGCGGCCGAGGGCATGGTCGAGCTGAGCAAGGCAGGCTTCCGAGCTGACCAGTCAATCGACGCAGTACGCGCCTCGCTGCAACTCGCGGCAGCAGCCGACGTCAACGCTGCCACAAGCGCCCGCTACCTGGGCGACATCATGGATCAGTACGGCCTCGGCGCTGATCAGGCGGCCAAGGCGTCGGACACACTGGCTGCCACGGCCAACAGCGCCTCCGGCTCCATCACCGACATCTACTACTCGATGCGGTACGCCGGGCCGGTCGCTAACGCGCTGGGCGTCTCTCTGGAGGACACCGCGGCCGCGGTCGGCATGCTCGGCAAGGCGGGCATCCTCGGGCAGACCGCGGGAACGTCGCTGCGAGGAATCTTTGCGAACCTCGCGGCACCCACACCGCAGATGCGCCGTGCGCTCAAGGATCTGGGGATCGATGCCTGGGACGCCCAGGGAAAGTTCCGCGGGCTTCGGGTCGTGATCGACGGTCTGTCCAAAGCTGAACACGATCTGTCCGACAAGGACTTTGCGGCAGGTGTTACGCGGGCCTTCGGGAAACCGGCACTCAGTGGGGCTGCTGCGCTGGCTCACCAGGGAACCGAATCCTTCGACGACCTGTCGATGGCCGTGCGGCAGACCGGCGCCGCCGCGTCCATCACCGCATCCCGTGGCCAGGGGCTGGCCGGTGCGATGACGCAGCTGCGCACCCAGGCTCGGCAGACCGGGCTGGCGCTGTACAACGGCATGGCCCCCGGCCTGGAGTACGTCACCCGGCTGCTCACGCGTGGCATGGCCGGTGCGACTCCGTACCTCACGACGGCGCTGGAGTACGGCCGGAACCTGGCCATCCTGTACGGACCAGAGCTGAAGGCGAAGGCTGGGGCCGGGCTCGGAGGGTTGCTCGACGAAGCACGTCAGCTGGTCGGCCCGCTCACGGCATTGGGCGAAGACGCCTTGGCCGCTGGGCTGAATTTGCTGATCAATGCTGCCCAGACACTCGGCGAGGTCATCAAGAATCTCGCACAAGGTGCCGAACCTGTTGTCGCCGCACTATCTGGCATCAGCCAAGGTGGCGGCGCTGCCGCGGGCACCCTGGACATCCTTGTCACGGTCGCGAATCTCGCCATGAACGCCGTGTCCGGCCTGTCAGCTGTCCTGGTTCCCATCGGGCACGCCGTGGGCGGGCTGGTCAGAGTTTTCGGAGCATTGCCCGCCCCCATCCAGTCGGCGGCCCTGGCCCTGTTGCTTTTCCGCCGATTCCAGCCCGGCTTGATGAGCGTTGCAAATACGGTCGGCGGGCCAGTACGCGGTGCATTCCAGGGTTTCGCCCAGCAGATGCAGCTGCAGCGGAACCTCGCTGCGACGGCCGGGGTATCGCTGACCCGCTACGGCGCAGCCTGGGCAGTGTTGCAGGCCCGAGTCGGTTTTCTCGGCAACATGACGGCCGCGTTCCGTAGCGCCAACGGTGCGGGCGTCACCTTCATGGGCACCCTGAACGGTGTCACTCGTGCGGCCGGTTCAGGGCTCCGTTCCGCGTTCAGCGGACTTGTCGGTGCGATGGGGGGACCTTGGGGGGCCGCGCTGGCTGGAGCAACTGTTGTTCTGGGAATGCTGGCCTCGGCTCAGCAGACGGCGGCTTCCAAAGCGGCACAACATAAGGCGAACATCGACGGACTGGCGAATGCCTTGCGTGAGTCCAATGGTGTCGTGACCGAGTCTGTGCGCCAGCAAGCGGCTCAGACCATCCAAGCCGAGCGGCTGCAACACATGAACGCCAGCCTCATGGACGCTATGCGGCTGTCGGGCTACTCGCTCAAAGACGTGACGGACGCCTACCTTGGCCAGGGCACGAGCTTGGACCAGCTCGCGGCGAAGATGCGATCACTCGCCAAAGAACAGCGAGCCGCCTTCGAGAAGACGAGCCGTGGTGACAGCAACCGCGACCGCCTCGCGGTGCGCGCGTTGGCCTACCAAGAGGCTGCGAAATCGCTGGAAGGCATGTCCGGGGACGCGGCGAAGGCGACCAGGTCGGCCAAGGAACTTGCGGCAGCGCAACGAGGGGCAGGCCAGGGAACAACCGCGTATGACCGGCTCAAGATGGCGGTGGGCGGACTGGCGGACGAGACAGCCGACGCCGACCAGCGCACGCGCTCACTCAAGGACGCCCTCGACCTGCTCTCCGGCGGTCAGATCTCCCTCCAGGCTGCGAGGGCGAAGGTCAACTCGGCCGTTCTCGATCTCAAGGAGGGCGGCCGGCATGTCAACCGAGACCAGGGATATGGCGGCAAGCAGCTCGTCAATGAGGACCAGACCCTCAACACCACCACGAGGAACGGCCAGCAGCTGTATACCCAGCTCACCGCACTTTCGGATGCGACGGCGGACGCCGCGGTGGCCACCTACGATCTCGCGCGGCGCAATGGTGAGGACCTGCCGACCGCGCTGGCCAAGGCCCGTGGGGAGATGAGCCGGGCGCGCGCCGAAGCGATCAGCGCCGCCCAGAGCTACGGTCTTACCAAGGCCCAGGCAATAGGCGTCGCCGACAGCCTCGGCCTGCTGCCCTCGAAGGTCTCGCTACTGCTCCAGACCAAGGGCATGGACAGCACGCTCGCGAACCTGATCGCGGTGCAGGCCGAATTTCACCGGCTGCCGAACCGAAAAACGATCAAGGTCGACTCGCTGAGCGACGGCGCGCAGCAGAGACTGCGATCCCTCGGCTTCACCGTGAAGACTGTGCCGGGCACCCGGCAAATCAAGATCACCGCGCCGACTGCTGCCGCCAGGAAGAACCTGGACGGGCTGATCGACAAACTCGGCCGGACGCCGAACTCGAAGCACGTGCGTGTCTCCGCACCATCTGCGGCGGCGATCAAGAGCCTGGAGGCCGTCCAAGCCAAGATCAGAGCGACCCCCGGAGCGAAGTCGGTCATCGTGCGCGCCCCCACGGCCAAGGCACGTAAGGAGCTGGAGGCCCTGGGCTTCCGGATCGAGAAGGTTCCTGGCTCGAAGAACGTCAGGGTCACCGTTCCGACGGGCGGGCCGCGCAAGGCGGCGGATGCCATCCAGCAGCGGATCGACGCGCTGCGCGGCAAGTCGGTGACCGTCACGACCCGTCACGTGACCATCTTCGACACGCTCCGCGATCAGCCTTCCCAAACGGCCGACGCCCTACGGCGCCAAGCGGAGAACCTTCGCAAACAGGCTCGGGGCGGAGTTGTCGACTACTTCGCGGACGGCGGTGTCGGACGCCCCCAACGCCGTGAGCGGCATGTGGCGCAGATCGCCCCCGCAGGTGCTTGGAGAGTCTGGGCGGAGCCCGAGACAGGCGGTGAAGCCTATGTGCCGATGGCGATGGAAAAGCGCACCCGCAGCAAAGCGGTGGTCGAAGAAGTCGTCGGCCGCTTCGGCGGGCAGGTCGAGTGGTTTGCCAACGGCGGCATGCGACGCCGGACCGGCCGCGGCTACAGCCCCATGTTGGCCCGCTCGTTCAAGCAGCCCCGGAACACGGAGGTCATGGCGGGTGTGGTGCGCGCCTTCGACATGCGCACCGGCAGCGACCGCGCCCGCACACGCGTGGTCGACGCCCGCGCCGGCGGGCGCGTCCAGGTCGTCGTCGTGCGCGAGCAGCAGCCGCTGATCGGAACCATGCCGGTCACGGTCACCGACAGCTCCGCCACACCTGAGCAAATCGGCAACGAAATGATGCGCAACCTGCGCAACGCGCAGCGTGGCGGGAGGGTCTGATGACAACGCTAACCAAGCAGCCCCGCATCGAACTGGCCCCGTGGCAGTTCGAGATCGGCGGCATCGTCCTCGGCAACGGCACACACATCCCGATCGGGAACATCGAAGGACTCGGCTCGCCCGCCACCCGGCCGCAAGACGTCGACAACCCGACCGGGGACGGCACCTTCCCCGGCCAGGACTTCTATGGCATCCGAACCCTGCGGTTCGAGGCCGGCATCAAGACACCCGGCGATCCGGCCATGGCCGCCGACCTGCTTGCCCGACTGGAGCTAGCCCTCGACGACCCGGGCGCCCGCACCCGGCCCGAGGGCCGCCACGTGCTGCGCGGACGCTGGCCTGGACACCGCACTCGCCGCATGTACGGTCGGCTGCGGCGCGCGGAGGCCACCAGCACCACTACGGCGATCAACGGTTGGATCCCGCTCGACGTCGAATTCGTCGGCACCGACCCGCGCTGGTACGACGACGAGCCGTCGCACCTCACGTTGGGTCTCGACCAGGCCACCAAGTACAAGAGCCCCGACCGCACGGTGGACCAGGCACTGTGCGCGCCAGCGGGCTGCGACCCCGCGGACCCACTCGACCGGCCCGGATGGATCACGAACTACGGCAACGTGTCGACTTGGCCCAGCATCCGGGTCCACGGCCCGATCGCCAACCCGCGTATCTGGAACACCGTCACCGGTCGTGTCCTGGAACTCGGGCTGTCGCTGCGAGCGGGGGAGTGGGTGGAAATGGAGACCCGGCCCGGCTCCTGCTGGGTCCTGCGCAACGGGAAGGTCAATGTCGCCAACGACCTCACCCCGCGGTCGCGCCTTGACCTGTTCGCCATTCCGCGTGGCCGCTCCGAGATCGGTTGGAGCGGCGACGACCCCACCGGCACGGCGCGCCTCGAAGCGTCGTGGCGGTCGGCGTACACCGCCTTGTGATTGGAGCACCAGTGACCCTTGTCCAGCCCCCGATGATGGTGCATGGCGGTAACC
Source organism: Streptomyces sp. NPDC059679 (assembly GCF_042734105.1). Taxonomy (NCBI): domain Bacteria; kingdom Bacillati; phylum Actinomycetota; class Actinomycetes; order Kitasatosporales; family Streptomycetaceae; genus Streptomyces; species Streptomyces sp. NPDC059679. Next base: position 162,007 of record NZ_JBHWES010000007.1, read on the forward strand.
ACTCCGCCCGAGCGATGCGCCTGATGATCCGCGACCTGGCGCGCGGCCGTCAGGGCATCGCCGAAGCCGGCGATCTCAAGGTCCGCCCTCTGGAGACTCCTGGCCCGGGCGTGCGCGTTGGCGACGGCTCCGCTCTGATCCACGGCGCACGCGCCTGGCAGGGGGCGTACACCCAGAGCAACATCGGCGACGCGGTGGTCGCGGTCCCGCCGACCGGCCCGTTCGCCCGTACAGACCTGCTCGTCCTGCGCGTCGAAGACCCCGAGTACGAGGGCGAACGCGACCCACGACGAGAAGACATCGGCTACTTCCACCTCGTCCAGGGCGTGGACCAGGACACGACCACTGCGCCGCATGGGATGACCGCCATACCCCTGGCCCGCCTCACGCTGCCCCGCAACACCGCGGTGGTCACGACCGACATGATTACCGACCTGCGACAGGTCGCCAATCCGCGCAGCGAGCGGACCATGCGCACCGTGCACCCGAAGGACACCGAGAAGGTGCCCGCCAAGCACGGCCAGTGGGCGAATTGGCCCAAGGAAGCCGCCTGGGATCTGGATATCCCGGCATGGGCGACGACGGCCACCACCGTGGTTACCCTCTCGGGCCTGCGCGCCGAGGCCGGCAGCATCTACGCAGAGCTGCGTACCCACCTCGGTGAACACAACGCACCGCTGACCGTAGTCGACGACGACGGCACCACCACCCGTCGCTCCAGCGTGACCCTCGCCGACACCTTCATCCTGCCGCCCGCCTACCGCGGCACCCGCCAGCACTTGGCCGTGCAGATCAATCAAATCGACAAGTACGGCGATGGCGACCTGACCGTGGCCAAAGGCACCACGGTGACCGCCGACATCGAGTTCACGGAAAGCCCGGTGTGATGCCCGACTACCGCTACATCATCGCCCGTGCTGGCACCGGCGAGGTCCTGCACTGGAACCTGCCGCTGGCCGAAGTCGAGTTCGGCCCGGAGAAGTCCGGACCGGGCTCGCTCAGCGCGACCCTGAATCCCACGTTCACCCGCACGATGAGCGACATGCTTGACGACGCCGGCGACGCGGTGATCCTTGTCGAGCGGAACTCGATTCTGATGTGGGGAGGGCTGCTGTGGAGGGCCGAACCAGAGGGCCCCAAACTCCCTGTCGAAGCATCCGGGTTTACCAGCTACCTGCACCGCCGCTTCGACATCCACGGCAACCTCGACGGGCGTGGTCCGTACATCGAGGCAGACCCGTGCCAGGTCATCCGCGATGCCTGGGAGTACGCCCAAGAGCAGCCGGACGGGGACCTGCAAGTCGTCGTGGACGACACGAAGTCGAACGCGAAGGCCGGCACCGCGAAGGACCCCTACACCACCTCCAAGTCAGACCCCCGCAACCTGGGGGAGATCGTCGACGAGATGGCCAACATCGACGACGGCCTGGAATGGACCGAAACCGTCACATGGCGCGGTCGCCGAGCCGAGCGGCGCGTAGTCCTCGGCGCCCCGCGGCTCGGTCGGCGCCGCGAAGACCTGACCTTCACCACCAGCGCCAACGTGGTCGGCGAGCCCCACGTCATCAAGGACGCCGACTCCTACGCTCAATGGGTCATCGTGCTCGGCGCCGGCGAAGGCAAGAAGCGCAAGGTCGTGGTCGACGGCGTACGCAATGGGCGGCTGCGTCTGGAGCACAAGCTGGAGACCAGTGCGAAGGACGAGACCAAGCTCAAGCAGCGCACTCGCCGCGAACGGCTGGCCCGGCAGATCCTGCCAACGCTCACCGAGCTGGAGATCACCGACCATCCCGCCGCTCCGATCGAGGCGCTACGCGTCGGCGACGACGTACGCGTCCGGCTGCACGAGCCGCACACCGAGTACGACGGATGGAACCGCATCGTCGGCTGGACCGTGCGCCCCGGCGAGGGCGAGACCCCGGAGCGCGTGACGCTGAAGCTTGAGCGCACGGTCAAGCCGGAGGAGAGCGGCGACGAGACGGAGGAGCAGTAGATGCCGGACACGATCGATGCGCTCGCACGCCGCATCGCCAGCCTGGAGCGACGCGTCAGCACCCTGGAGCGGGCCCGACGCGCGCCGTACCCGCCGTGGCGGGACCTGCCGCTTACCGGAGACACGGCGGTGCCCGACGCCACGCAGCCGCCGCAGATCCGCGCCGATCCGTGGAACATGCTGGAACTCAGCGGCCGGATTGGACTCTCGGGCGGCCGAGCCGTAGACGAAGCGGTCGTCGCGCTCCTGCCGGAGGGCTTCTGGCCTGCCGCGCACCGCACCGTTCCGGTCGCCTCCGATGTGGCGCGCCGTGAACTCCACCTCGACATCGATCCCAAGGGCCAAGTGACTCTACGGGTCCAGGATGGCGGCAGTGCGAGAGCCACCTGGCTCAGCCTCGACAGTGTTTCGTGCCGCATTGATGGCGACGACGAGGAGTAGAAGCCCCCCGGGGTTCGCACGCCGAGATGGCGCCGATGCCTCTGGGTACCATGATCGCCGGGGTGACCCTCCACCCTTGCTTCGCAGCGAACCCCGAGGGACCGGCCCGCAGACAGGGCACGGCCGACTGCCATACGGCGCAGGGGAGAAGGCGAAGCGAGCGTGGCAACACCATTGAGCGGGGACAGATTCCTGTCCACGCTGAAGCACGCGGGCCTCGGCGTCGTCGAGCACGGCAAGTGGCGCACCCACAACCGCAACACCCATGGCAACTGGGGCCCCGTGAACGGGGTCATGATCCACCACACTGGCCCCTACTCGTCCGAGGCCGACATGGTGGATCTGTGCCGCGTCGGCTACCAGGACCTTCCAGGTCCGTTGTGTCATGGCGTGATCGACCGATCCGGAACGATCCACCTGATCGGTTACGGCCGGACCAACCACGCCGGCATGGGCGACACCGACGTCCTGCTCGCGGTCATCGCGGAGAAGGCAAACCTGCCGGGCGACAACGAGGCCGACACCGACGGCAACCGGCACTTCTACGGCTTCGAGTGCATCAATACCGGCAGCCAGCCCTGGCCCGCCGCCCAGCTGGATGCAATGGCTCGCGCCGCCGCGGCCGTGTGCCGCGCCCACGGCTGGAACGAGCACAGCGTCATCGGCCACAAGGAGTGGAAGCCGAGCAAGCCGGACCCGGGCGGCATCGACATGGACGACTTCCGTGCCCGTGTTGCCCGCCACCTCAAGGATGACGGCCAGACGCCGGACAGGCCGAAGCCGACTCCGAAGCCGAAGCCCGCCCCCAAGCCAAGGCCGGTCCCGAAGTACGCCGCCTACCCCGGCAAGGACTTCTTCCGCGAAGGCCGGTCGTCGCCCGTGATCGCGGCCATGGCGAAACGGCTGATAGCCGAGGGCTGCGACTCCTACGACACTCGGCCCGGCCCGGTGTGGAGCGACGCGCACCGCCGCTCATACGCCGCCTGGCAGATCAAGCGCGGGCATCACGGAGCCGCAGCTGACGGCGTCCCCGGGCCGGACACCTGGACCGCGCTGCGCGTCCCGCATGCCGCCCGCCCCGCCGAGCCCGCCCCGACCACCCAGGAACAGGACCACGACCCCATGCCGCAGGCCCTCGCCGACGTCGCCGAACGCACCATCGCCACGTACCTCGAGTCGGTCCTGGGCTTGATGGCTGCCTCCAGCACCACCGACATGGTGTCGCTGTCCGCGTGGCAGGCCGCCGCCGTGTCCGCGATACCCGCAGCCCTGTCGGCGCTGAAGTCCACGCTCGGCACGGTGCTGGGACGTGCGGGCACCGCGTCCTGGCTACCCGGCAAGCACGACCCGGCCACCCCAATGTCGTAACCCAAAGCCGCACGCAAGGAGGCACCATGCCAGAGGGAGAGATCGCGCTGGCCCTCGCCGAGCTGCGCAGCGCATTGGAAGTCGGCCTTGCTCGAATCGATGGACAGTTGGCGTTGCTGGTACAGCGCAGCGACCAAACTGACAAGGCGGTCGAAGACCTGGAGGCGCGGGTGACGTCCTTGGAGAAGGGGAGGTGGCCACTGCCGACCATCGCTGTCCTGGCCAGCGTCACCGCAGTGGTGCTGACGGTGTTCGGCGCGGTCCGAGGCTGAGGCGATGTGCTCACGTCGAGTCTTGGCGGCAGCTGCTCAGCACTTCTGGGCGCCCGCTTCCGGGCTGGGATCGTTGTTCACGAGAGAGCAGGACGCTAAGGCTGTCGCCGGGCTCGGGTGGTGTTCCTCGATAGCTGGATCCTCTCGCTGACAGCGTGGTGCCGGGGCTTGCCGGTGACGGCTTGACCTTCGAGTCAGGTCGAAGCCTTAGCGTCGTTGCTATGAGCACCATGCGGATCTCCCAGCTGGCTAAGCGCACGGGTGTCCCGGCGACCACGCTGCGGTTCTACGAGGACGCCGGACTGCTGCCCGCCGACCGTACGCCGGCTGGGTACCGGATGTACGGCGAGGACGCGGTGGAGCGGCTAGCGTTCATTGGCGCGGCCAAGCACCTGGGGCTACCACTGGACGAGGTCGGCGACCTGCTTGGGGTGTGGGAGCGGCGCATGTGCCGAGGTGAAGGCGAGCCTACGGCCGAAGATCGCCGACCGCCTGGCCGAGGCCGAGCACCGGGCTGCGGAGCTGCGGACGTTCACCGCCTCGCTGCACGCCGCACTGAAGCATCTGGATGCGCTGCCGGACCGAGGCGCCCCCTGCGACCCGCAATGTGGCTTCCTCACCGCGCCCGCGCCCACCGAGTCGCAGGTCAACATGGTGACCGCGTCGAGCTGCAGGGGGGTTGATCAGGAGGCCGAGCGGTGGCGGAGCGCCGCAGTCGCCTGTGTGCTGAGCGGTGAGGGCATGGCCGAGCGCACGAGCGCCTGGCACGAGGCCCTCAACAGTGCCGACCGGGCGGCGATCCCCGATGGACTGCGTCTGACCCTGCCCGTCGAGCAGGTCCCCGTTGTCGCAGAGTTGGCCGCCGCCGAGCAGCAGTGCTGCCCATTCTTCGACTTCCGACTCCACCTTGATGGTCCCCATCTGCATCTGGAGGTCAGGGCCTCTGCCGACGGGTTTGGTTTGCTCGCCGAGCTGTTCGGCCCAGGTAGCTGAACCTGTCCCGCAGCACTTCCTCATTTCTCGCGCTGTCTCCCTTTGCCAGAAAGACTCCTTATCGTGCTAGTCACCCGCTCCGTTGCCTTGTTCTTCGTTGCCGCGGTATTCGAGATCGGGGGCGCCTGGCTGGTCTGGCAGGGCATGCGTGAGCACAAAGGCTGGATCTGGATCGGGGCCGGTGTCATCGCGCTGGGCTTGTACGGCGTGGTCGCGACCTTCCAAAGCGACGACAACTTCGGGCGAATCCTGGCCGCGTATGGCGGTATCTTCGTCGCCGGGTCGCTCGCCTGGGGCATGGTCGCCGACGGCTACCGCCCCGACCGTTTCGACGTCATTGGCGCGCTGATCTGCCTCGTCGGGATGGCGGTGATCATGTACGTTCCGCGCGGTGACTGACTCGCGTCACACGCCTGCAAACGAATGTCTGCCCCTGGGCCGCCCGGCGCCACGTGATAAAGCCCCCCGCACAGCTCTTTCGGGGCTGCCGCGCCTGCCGAAGAGGGCGGAGCCTGGACGTGCGGAAAGCGAATGGCCCCTGCCGCAGCAGGGGCCATCGAGGCCTCTTGGAGTAGACCGTCGCCCACGTTAGCAGCGCCGACCGGTTGCGCGTGAGGCTACGCTTCCGTCGACACGCGCGAGGAGACACTGCGAAGGACGGGGCAATGCGCCAGCTCAAGCCGTACCTGGTCGGGCATCAAGAGTTCGCTGCTCTGTACGGGGTGGAGCCCGGGATGGTCGGACAGTGGCTGAGCCCGAGTAGGCGCGCGCTGGACCCGGCCACCGCCATCGTGGTTTCGGGCGTGCGCTACTGGCCCCTGGGGTTCGCGGCCCGCTATGGCACGACCACCCCGCGGTTCAAGCAGGTCAACGTGCGCGTAAAGGAACGGCTGATCGCCGAGCAAGGCGAGGGCTGGGAGGCGGACCTTGGCGACGAGTTGCCGCCGATTGTGGGCCAGCAGGAGATCATCCAGATCTTCCACCTGCCGGCGCAAGGCAACCTCGCCACGACGATCGCCACCGGACGCTTCCCGCACAGAGACTGGTTGCTGTCCGGGTCCCCGCTCTGGCTGCTGGACACGGTTCTCGATGCGGTGTCTGCCCTCCGCGAGAGTGCCCGCAGCCTGCCTTGGGAGACCGACGCGGCCGTGATTGCCGCTCTGCGTAACGGTACGTACGACGGTCCCGGATCGAAGGTTTTGACGCGAGGACGGCATGTAGCAAAGGGCCTCTGACCTGTGGGAACACTGTACATCGAGTCGAAATGCGAATAAGATATAAGTATTCCGATTTGGGTGCCATTGATTCGCAACGGAGGCATGAATGCAGATCGTCCATACGCCCGCCGGTGACGGCGTCGCGGTCATGAGGCCAAGTGAAATCGCACTCATGGAGTCAGTCCTGTCGCGCTACGTGCTGGAGAACCCGGACCACAACCTTGCTGTCCGGATGCTCGCGGATGTCTCTCGTGCCAATGGGGAGGTCGAGCGTACGTGGGCGGAGCGGCCGGGTCGCGTGAGCTCGACCTGATCGCGATGGTGTGAAGTCGGGCTGTCGTAGCTGGGGTTGATTAGCTCGCGCCAAGCCTCCAAGATAGGTGACATTCTTGGAATCGGTCACCAGGGAGGTGAGGATGGAGGACGTCCAGGACGAGATTCCGGGCCTGGTGATCCACACCGTGCGACAGCCTGACGGGGAAGCGGGCACGATCCAGGCGCAGTTCGAGGCGTTCCATCAGCTCAACCCATGGGTTCTCCGGGCCTTGGAGAGCCTGACGGCTGACTACCTCAAGCGCGGCGCTACCCGCGTCGGCATCGGGATGCTCTTCGAGGTCCTGCGCTGGCGCTACGCCACAGCCACCGAAGGCGACGAATTCCGGCTCAACAACAACTTCCGCAGCAGGTACGCCCGGCTGCTTATCGAGCGCCACCCCGAGTGGGCGCCCGCGTTCAAGGTCCGCGCCCTGCGGGCCGACTGAACCGAACCTCTTGGAGAACGACCAATGAACCAACCGAGCGAGCAACAGGGCGGCGGCACCACATCAGCCGCCCTGGCACCCGCCAGTGCCGAGACACCGCCAGAACGCGCCGTCACCCAAAGCGCCATTGTGCTCCGAGCCGACCAAGTGGAGTTCGACGCGCGCCAGGTGGCCGCGCTCGCGCTGATCAGCCCTGGTCTCCAGCAGGCACCGCGCGCGCAGCTAGCCGTGTTCTTCCACTACTGCGTGAGGTCCGGTCTCGACCCGTTCGCCCGCCAGATCTACATGATCGGGCGCAAGAACCGGGGCGAGGACCGCGACGAGAACCCGGTCAATTGGACCATCCAGACCGGCATCGACGGCTTCCGCACGATCGCCCACCGCGCGGCCGAGCGGACTGGAGAGCGAATCTCCTACGAGGACACCGTCTACTACGACGCTGAGGGCAAAGCGCACGAGGTCTGGCTGGCGCCCGGGTCTCCGGCGGCCATCAAGGTCACCGTGCTCCGGGGCACCAGCCGTTTCCCCCTCATCGCGCGCTGGGACGAGTTCGCCCCGGAGTACTGGGACGCCAAGCAGAGCAAGTACGTCGTCGCCAAGATGTGGCGCCAGATGCCTGCCCACATGCTGCGCAAGTGCGCTGAGGCTGGTGCCCTGCGGATGGCCGCCCCACAGGACCTGTCCGGCGTGTACGCAGACGAGGAGATGGCTCAGGCCGACGCAGAAGTGGTCGCGGGCGAGGCCGAGGAAGCCACGCAGCGGCTGCGCGCCGCCGCTGGTCTGACGGGACACGAGCAGGACGAGGGCGACGGCGACGAGGCCAACGCCGACGCATCCGAGAACGGGACGCCCCGGAAGGATGCCAAGACGACGCCGCGGAAACGGGCGAAGGCAGCCCAGCCCAATGCGGCAGTGGAACGGGAGCAGGCCGCGGGCGCCGACGAGGGCCAGCCCATCCGCAAGCGCGCGGCCCCGCGGAAGCGAACCGCTGCCGCCAAGAGCGGTGCCACCTCCTGACCTGCTCCCATCCGCTCGGGTGCCGCCCGCCGAGCCGGGCAGCACCCTGCCTTCCTGGAGATCACATGACCATCACGGCCGATCGGCCCGTCAGCCTGTGGCCCGCAGCCCACGCGGCCGACGCACGTCGTCCACGGTCCCTGCAAACCAAGATCGGCGCGAGCGACACCGTATGTGCGCGGCGCGCCGGGTACCTCCTGCACGGCCGCACCCCCACCGACACCGGCGAGAAGCGCAAGGCGATCCTCGGCACCTTCCTGCACACCGGGATGCTGGAGGCAGCCCGCGAGGAGTATGGGTGGATCATCGAGCGTCGCGTCGAGGACGACACCATCCGGGGCCACATCGACGCGGTCCAGCTCGACAGCCATGCGGCCGCTCGCCTGCCCAAGCGGCTGCGCCCTAGCCTCCCGGCTGAGGTGACCACCGTAGAGGACATCAAGACCAAGAGCACGTTCCAGTGGGACGCCATCCGACGCTACGGCGCCAGCGATGCCGAGATCCGCCAAGCCCTGCTGTACGCAGACCTGTTGCGTACTGAGGGGTTCGCCAACATCGACGGCCAGCGTCAACTCGCCCGGATCGGCCCGCTGGCTGTCGGTCGCATCCGGTTCCGGTTCATCAACCGTGACTCGGGCGATGACCACGTACAGGAGATGCCCTTCAACGCAGAGCGTGCTCGAGGCGCGCGCTGGTGGGTCCAGCAGGTTCGCGCGGCAGAGACGCCCGAGGACCTACCGCGTACCTTTCCCGGGCCGGGCCTATCCGCTGTCTGCGATAAGTGCTCCTTCAAGACCGCCTGCTGGGGCCCGACTATCGGCGGCCAGAGTCCGCAGAGCATCCTCATCCACGACGATGCCGAGCGGGGGAAGGCGCTGGCCGAGTACGTCGAGCTGTCCGAGCAGATCAAGCCGCTCAAGGACCGGATGAAGGTGTTGCGTGCCGAGCTCGACGGCTCGGAGCCCGGTGCGTACGGCGAGAACGTGCTGTCCTGGAGCGGCGGCAACCCGACCAAGGTTGACGACACGGACGCCATGGTCGCCCTCTTCAAGCGGGCTGGACTGCCGGTGCCGATGGCGCCCGATGTGGCGGTGATGAAGGCACAGCTCAAGGCGGCGGACATTCCCGTGCCCACACGGCTCGACCATGATCGGCGCACCTCGGTGGGCATCAACGTCACCCTTCGCAAGAAGCCCTGACCCGCGCCCCAAGAGGGGCAGGCCCGCTGCTGGTCCTGCCCCTACCTCGGCGCACCTCGAGCCGGACGTAATGGAGAGGTGCCGGTGAGCATCCAGCTGATGGTGGCGGCGGCCTATCTGCCTAAGGAGGTGATCAACAAGACGCAGAAGCTCGTCCTGATGAAGATCGCGGACTCTGCCGACGATCAGACGCGGTTGGCCAGGCCAGGCCTTGAGCGAATGATGGCCTGGTCCGGGGTGGGCGACAAGCAGGTCATCACGGTCGTCACGGAGCTGGTCGGCCTCGGCCTGGTCGAGCGAGTCGAAATCGGCAGGGTCGGACGCCGCGCCGAGTACCGGGTCTTCCCGCATGGGGTGCCGCCGATTCCCTCGACAGAGGAACTGATCGAGCGGCGCCGTTTGGCGCAGCGTGCGCCGAAGAATCCGCGGCTGGCCAGGAAGGTGCCGCGCCGAAAACCATCGACAACTGCGCGTACCCAGGACGACGTCGTCGCTCGCGAGGAGATCCGTGCTGCCCTGGCGGCCGCTTTCGAGAGTGGGTTGCCGGAAGGGAACCCTGGAGACGCGTGGGAAAGGGTTGCTGCGGGGGAACCCGGCAGGTTCCCCCAGGGAAACCGCGTAGGTTCCCCTGCGGAAACCCCTTCTCTTCCCCCTCCTTCCTCACCCCTTCCTGTTCCCCCTACCCCCGGTGCCGACGCAGAGGGGGAGCCGGACGGAGATGCCGAGGGGCAGCCACCGAGTGGTTGCCCACACCATCCGCGGTCCGCTGGCAACTGCCGGGGCTGCGGGACGAACCCGCGTGCCGTTCGGGAGCAGGCGCGACGCAAGGCTGCCGAGAAGGAACGAGCCTCGCAGCAAGAGTGGCTGAGGGGGTTCTTTGCCGAGCAGCAGCGCCGTGTGGCTGAGACGGACCCGCAGGCGCTCGAGATGGCGCGGCAGCGTACGCGCGACCTGGCTCGCATGGGCCGAGCATCCAGTAGGAACTCCGGCAGCAAATAAGCGAGTTCATGGATCGCCGACATTGACGCCCACGTGAACGCTAATAAGATATAAGTAAGTCCAAACTTCGAGTCGGATCCCCTTGGAGAATGAATGACCACCTCGACTGTCGACCCCGCCGCCTACCTTGTGGTGGCCGAAGTTATCCACGGCCCGCTTGCTACGCCCATCCTCGGCAAGGGGCTGTTCTGCTCCATCGAGTGCGCGGCCGTCGAAGTGCGCGAACTGTCTCGCTCGATCAGCGAACGCGGGCAAGGGGCGGCCTTCGTCCTCCAGCACCAGGGTCGCCCCGTCGGGTGTGCCGTCACGCGCGGCGGCCAGATGTGGGTGGTGCAGGTTCTCGCCTCCCATGAGCTGCCCGCCACGAACTAAACACAACTCTCAACATAGGTGACATTGTTCAAAAGGACGTCGCCCTCCCCTCTTGGAGACAGAAATGACTGTCGCGGCACTGCCCGACCACGAAGACCGGACCAACCCGCTGTGGCTCAAGCTGTTCCATGGCTATCGCCACGTGATTTCACCGCTGCGCCACTTCGGCTGGATTACCGACGTCGAACTGAGCGGCGGCAACTTCCACGTCCGCGCCGACCTCGGTGACGGCACTGAGTTGATCATCGCCGCCGAGCACGCTCTGCCCGTCGATCCCACCGAGGTGACCGGGTGGCACGTAGCGCGGCAGAACATCGAGGACCCCGCGCGACTCACCGCGCTGTACGACTCCACTCCAGATGGCCCACAGGCGCACCACGGAGTCAGCCTCATCCCGATGTTCGCGCGCATCGACGAGTTGGGCGCCCCGAAATCCGCCAGGCAGCTGATCGTGTCGTCCACGCACACAACGCCTCACGGCGTGAACCACAACCAGACCGCAGGCTATGAGGCGGCGGGGACGGCCATCGCCCGCTACTTCGAGTGGTCGCGGCGAATGGTCGCCAACGAGGGCTATCGGTGCGTCTGGGAAGAGCCTGAACAGGATGGCTACCCGCTGGCGCTCTTCGAGAAGGACGGCCACATCACCACCGTCCGCGTCACGCCCAGTGACGGCTGACCCGTCGCGCCGCGCGCCGCGCCCTGTCAGGGGCGTGGTCCGGTGATCTGGCTGCCGATTCTCTGCTTCCTCGGCGTCGCGGCGTTCATCGCCCTGGGGATCGAGGACAGTCGCCACCGTCGCGCGCGACGCACCCCCGATCAGTCCTGATCACGGCCGCCCGGCCCAACCTCCGGGCCGGGCGGCCCCGCCCCTTGGAGACCATCCCTTTGTCCCGCGCGATATCCCTGCTCTGCGGAGCAGGCGGAGACGCGACCGGCCTGGAGGAGGCCGGATTCGACCCCATTCTCGGTATCAACCACTGGCAAACAGCGATCGACACCTTTGAGCTCAACCACCCGGGCGCTACGGGGCGCTGCGCTGACATACGCAACTACCCCATGCGTTGGCTGCCGCAAGCCCTCATCCTGTGGGCCTCCGTCATCTGCACCGAGATCAGCCCCGCCGGCGGGAAGAAGCGCCAGCCCGCCCCGGCGCAGGAAGCCCTCTTCGAGGAAGAGGAGCAGTGGAGAGAACTGCCGCCGGAGGCGTTCGAGCTGACCCGCGTCACCGCCTGGTGCGTACTCCGTGCCGCTGAGGCCAAACGGTTCCCCTGCGTGGTCGTCGAGAACGTCACGGAGTTCGTCACCGACTGGATCTTGTTTCCGGAATGGATCCGGGCCATGAAGAAACTGGGCTACCGAGTCCAGATCGTCTCAGTGTCGTCTGCCCACATCGGTTCCGAGACCAACCTGTATGCGCCGCAATGGCGCGACCGCGTATACATCGTCTTCACGCTCACCACTGTCCGCCGTCCCGATCTCGCGCCGCGCCCGCTCGCGTACTGCTTCGAGTGCGGCCAGGACGTGAAGGCTCGGCAGAGCTGGCGCAATCCGAAAGTCCGCGTCGGCAAGTACGGCTCCCAGTACGACTATCGCTGCCCCAATACCCGCTGCCGCCATGCCCTGGTCGAGCCGTACGTGCGCCCGGCCTCGGACGTGATCATGTGGGACGACATCGGCCAACGCATCGGCGACCGCACCAAGCCATTGGTACCGAACACGATGCGGCGGATCGAAGCGGGACTGGAGAAGTTCCCTCTCGAGCCCAGCGTCGTCACCCTCACCCACGGCAAGGACGGCGGAGACAGGGCCTTCGCCCCGCACGCGAGGCCGCTGCCCACGCGCACGGCCAAGCTGGGTGAAGCCCTGCTGGTGCCCGTCGGCGGTTCATGGAACGACACCCCGGCCTCGGTCGACGTGCCCATGCGCACCCGTACGACACGTGAGAGCGAAGCTCTTGTCACGGTCGACCCGGCGCCCTTCATCGTGGAATTCCGCCGCAACTGCGACGCCGCGCCAGTGGACAATCCGCTCAGCACGCTGAGCACGGCCCGCCACCACGGCCTGGTGGTGCCCGATGGTGTGGCCCGTGACCGGGCCCGCAACACGCTCGTCATCCCATACCGCAAGGCCGCACCCAAGACCGCGGCCGAACCCCTGCACACTCTCGCCACCCGCGACTCGGCGGCCGTGGTGCGCACCGCGCCCGCCATCGAGGACTGCTACTTCCGCATGCTCCAACCGCGCGAGCAGCTGTCGGCACAGCGGTTTCCCGAGACGTTCCAGGTTGTCGGCTCCAAAGCCGCCCAGACCCGTCAGGCGGGCCAAGCCGTGAGCGTCAACGTTGCGCGATGGGTCGGCGAACGCCTCAAGCCCGTCCTGGCCTGACCCCGAAGAAGAAAGGATTCAATCCATGGACACTGGCACGGCCAGTCACCTGGCGATGCTCTTCCAACAGCGTGAAGAATTGGCCACTCAGCGCCGACGTATCGAGAGGGCGCACTGCCTCGCGGTCCTCGACCACATCGCCGCCAGTATTCGCCGCAACTGCCCGGAAGCCGTCTACGTCAACTTCGCGTACTACGGCAACAGCCGGACGCTGGACCTCCTCGGCGTGCTCGGGGGACAGCCCAGCCCGCTCGGTGCCTACCCCTGGCTGTGGGGCGGCAGGGACGAGAGGCACCCGCTCGCCGAGCTCGCCGACCAGATCGAACGGGACGTGCAGACCGCGCTGGCCCCGACCCACTCTCTGGCTTGGGCCATGGTGCGCCGCGACGGTGTGAGCGACGGCAACAGCTGGCTGTTGGAGCTACCCCCGCCCGACCGCGCCGCGCGCATCGCCCAGCTGGTACGCGAATACCACCCGGAGGCGACCGCGCTGATTGTGGACGGGCGCCCCTCCGGGGGGCGCATCATCGAGGTCGTTGAAGGAATCTCCGACGATGGCACCGAGAACCGCACCAGGCGGCGTTGGACGCCCGAGTGCGAGGAGATCCTAAGGCGCTTGGTCGCTCAGATCTTTGCAGTACCGGCCCTGGACGAGCGTCATCTCATGCCGATCGACGACCTCTACACGCACCCTTACGACAGCACCCCCGGTCATCTTGTGCGCCTAATGCGGCTGCCGCCCGTCGCGTAGTCACCCACGCAAGCATCGAATGAGCGGCACTGAATGGGTCAGCGAGGCACCGTGCGCCGGGGACATGCGCTTTACGCCCGACAATGCGACTGCGGACTCACTCAGAACGCCGCAGAACCGCAAACTACTGACGGTCTGCCGGGCGTGCCCCTTCAGAGCACGGTGCATTGCCCTGGTACTGCCGCGCCACTCCCTGTTCGACGGCATCTGCGGCGGACGCCTGTGGTTCAACGGTCAGGTCCGGGCCACCTGTCAGGGCGCCAACCGCGACGAACTCAAGGAGGGCGCTGCCCCCATCACCCACGGCACCGAGGCCGGAGCCCGCGCCCACAACCGGCGCGGGGAGACGGCCTGCACCCTGTGCCGGGAAGCCGGACGGCGTGCCCAGGCTCGCCGACGCGAGCGCAAGCGAGCATCCGGCCAGTAAGCACCCCTTCAACCTCCCCAAGGAGAAAGATGTTCACCGTCAAGGCGGATGCCCTGTCCGCCACCCTCGACAAGGTCGTCCCCCATCGGTCGGCTCTGTCCGCCTGCCTGCCCGACCTGGATCAGGTCGACATGGTCCTCCTCGACTGCACCCGCAGTTGGCTGCATGTCGTTGTGGCCGGAGAACGGACCATGGCCGTTGCACGAACGCGTATCGAGAACACGACGCACTGGTCTGCACCGGTCGCCTACGCCGACGTCGACGCTCTGTGCGCATGGTTGGATTCCTCCGACGAGGTCCACGTCCAGCACACCCTGGACGGCGGCCGGCCTCTGCTGCACTTCACCGAAGGTGCAGCGCGTGCGACCGTGCCAGTGGCCTCCCACATGGCTGAACTGCCCTGGCGTGAGGTGCTGCTGGCGGAAGCTCCCCAGTCCCACGCCCTGAGCCGGGCCGTACGGATGAGTTCCCGGGACCTTGCCCTGTGGGAGCACGCAGGCAAGGACATCGAAGTGTGGCCCGCCGCCGGAGTAGCGGCGTTCATCGTCACCTCGGGCCCGGACTTCATCGGCCTGCAACTGCCTCACCTCGGTTCTCCTGTCGAGGTGGTGGACGGTTGGCAGGCGTCACTGCGCACGCGGCGGTTCCTCTACGAGGGCATTCCGTACGAGGTTGGGGCCAGCTATACGGATCAGTGGGGGATGGTATGGCGGGTTGCTGCTTCGCCCGCCCCAGGGGAGGAGCCGCTCGTGGTCTCCGCCGACCGGTCCAGTGTTGCCTTGCCGCTGGCTGTGGTTCTCCAGGCAGGCGGACGCCTCACACGCGACCTCGTGATGCGGCACCCCTGAAGATAGATGACATTTATGAATCGAGATCTCTTAATCGCCGGGTGCAGGCGTGACGTGTGCGGTGACAACGAACCTGACGGCGATCGGTGTGTGGGCCTCAGACCTCTCCCCGCCGCGTGGCTCGCCAGCCCGGCATTCGCGCGAGCCGGACGGCCCAGTCCTGACGTAGGAAGTGAAAGGGAACTCTGTGAACAAGACTCAGCTCGTTGAGGCCATCGCTGACAAGACCGGCGGCAAGAAGAACGCTGCGATTGCAGTGAACGCCGTATTCGATGCCATGGTGCGCGCCGTCGTCGGCGGAGACACCGTTTCCATCACTGGCTTCGGCAGCATCAGGCCCGTCGATCGTCCGGGCCGCCTCGCCCGCAATCCGCAAACCGGCGGCCCCGTGCGGGTGCCCACCACTCGCGTTCCAGCCTTCCGCGCTGGCGCGCGGTTCAAGGCCCTGGTCGCCGGAGCCCGGGTCCTCCCGGTATCCGGCAACTGCATCCAGAAGGCTGCCAAGACGCCCCGCCGGTAACCGCCACGCACTACGTCGCCGCCCCGGCGCCCGCCGGGGCGGCGCAGTCGAAGGAACCAGGATGAACCACCCTGTGGGAACCGAAATAGAGGCCACGGCACTGTGGTTGGAGCAGCACGCCGCTTCCGGCGCCGCCGATGTCCTGCGCCGAGCGGGGCGCCAGCGCGACGAGGCGCGTTGGGAGCTCGCTGTCGCGCTCGCCGGGAAGCGGCGTCTCCTCCTGGCGTGGCGCTCGGCGCGTGAGCGCGCCGAGGAACACGCGGGCGAGGCGGCCCAGTTGAAACGCAAACTGCGTGCTCACCATGGGCAGCCGGACGGGCAGAGTGGGCGCGCGACCTTGCAGGGTCACGATGTCCTACGTGACCACGCCCTGATGCGTGTCGACCTCGCACGCTTCCAGAACTTGCTTGAGCGGGCAGGTTGGCTACCTGACGCCAAGCCGCGCCATTTGTGTCGCTGGCGCGACGGGTGGTGGGAGCTGGCCTACCGAAAGAAGAGCCCGAAGGACGGTTACCACGACAACGGCTGGTACCTGTGGGGGCCGGCCGAGAGCTACTTCGGCGAGTGGGTAGCGGCGCTGAAAGTTGACGCGACGGTTGAGGCCGATCGACTGATCACCAAGCACCTTGCCGCTGCGGCGGAGGCTGAGCGTTGAGTACGTCAGAACTCATCAGCGGTCACAATTCTCTTGATGGCCTCATCTCGGGCGCCATGGATTAGGGAATTGGAATTTCCGTAAATCAGGGCGCGCTTCAATTCCGGGAAACTTGCCTTAGTGGCATTTGCTATTAAGATATAAGTAAGGAATTCGCGAAATCCTGAAACGGAAAGGACACACCCCGCGCCCCCGGCTCAACGCCGGGGGCGCACCCATACGCGCAAGCGTCCTCTTGGAGACCATCACCATGACCTACAGCCGAGGAGTGCAAGTCCTCTCGGGCATGATCGGTGTCGAGCCCGATCACGTCGCCCGCGCGCTTCGCGTCGCCGCGCGGACCCACGCCGCGATCCGGGCCAGCCAGTTCAGCCACCTGACGGAGGAGCAGTTCCAGCGTCTCATCAGCCGGGACCAGCACGCCGTCGCGGTGGTTGCCAACCTGGCCATGCGCTTCGCGGGCCGCGTTGAAGACGCCCACCTGCTTATGGATGTCTACAGGGCCAGCGTCGGCGCAACCGTGCATCACCCCCTGATCCGCGAAGGTGTTGGCGCGCTGCCGCAGTTCCACCGCCACGAGTACGTGCAGCAGGCCATCCGTGTCCTCCTGGCAGCCGATCTGCCGCCCATCCACATCGACGGCGTCCGCGAACTCAAGCCCGGCTTCCAGGTCGACCCCGCATGGGGCGACATGCCCGGCTGGGTTTTCATCCAGCCGGACCCTGACGCCGAAGGCCGCAGCGGCTTCGCCGGCGGCCGCCTCGGCTATCTCGCCGTCATGCGCTGGGCCGGGTGGGGCGTGATCACCGTGCCGCTCCCCGGCGAGCTGTGGGGTGTCTGCCACCCCGACTACCGGGACAAGCCCTTCCCCTCCTGACCCCCTCCGCACCCGGACCGCCCTCCGCGAGCCGGGGCAGCCGACTCTGAAAGGCCAACTGCACCGTGAAGTTCCCGGTAGACGACACCACACTCAGCGCCTGGGCCTCCCTCCTCAATCTCACCGAAGAGCAGACAGCAGCCACGCTCGAGGAAATCGAGCAAACCCTGCGCGTTGGCTATGTACACCGCCCCACCGAGTTCCGGCACTTGAGCTTCGAGAAGCTGACCGCAGAGATGGACATCGACGAGTTGGCCCTCATGTTCCTCGTTACTGGGCTTCGGCAGGCCGGGCATCCGGAAGCGGCCGATGCCGTCGAGATACGCGGCCTCGTGGCCAACCTCGAGGCCAAACGCCCATCCGACTGATCGCCACCTCAGCACCCCATGCCGCCCCGGCCGCGCACGGCGCACCGGGGCGGCTCCATGCGCGCACCCAAAGGAGACTCGTGTCTGACGACGACATGGCCCTGCCACGGGCCGCCGCGCCCGCTGCGGACCGGCCCATACCGAGCTGGGCGAAGAAGGCCCCACCGAAGTCGAACACCGACCTACGAACCCCCGCCAAGACCACGTGGCACAAGGGCCTCGCCCCGCACGACCCCCACGACCACGCCCGCACGATCGTCGAGAACGTCATCGACGCCTGGTACCAGAGCTACGGCGGCAGCAGCATCGACATCCCCATCGGCACCGTCGCCGCACTCGCGCTCCTTCGCCAGCCCACAGAGATCGGCAACGGCCTGGCCGACTGGATACTCAACCGCCAGCCGCACGAACTGCCCCAACTCTTCAAAGAGATCTACCTCGGCTACTGGATCAAGCGCCCCGACCTGATCAACCGCGCCCTGCGCTTGCACGACTGGGCCTGGAACCCCAACCCGGACACCCAGCAGCTCCACGCCGTCCAGGCCGTCACCCACCGCGCCATCAACCAGGGCCTGCTGGACCTCACCGGCCACGACGACCCATACATGCGCGCGGAATCCGATGTCCTCAGCCCGCTCCTCACCGGCCTTCGCCACAAGAGCGACAGGAAGTGGCGCGGCGAGTACCACACGCCGGCGTGCGTCGCAGACCTCATGGTCAACATGCTCGTCGACAAGGAATTTGCCCGACCCAACCTGGCCATACGCGACCCGGCCGTCGGCTCGGGCACGATGTTCCGCTCCGTTGCCCAACGGCTCCGCGACTTCGACCTCAACCCACACGACTACCACTGGTACGGCAACGACGTTGACGCCCTTGCCGCAGCCTGCGCCGCCGTCAACACGATCATCTGGGACCTCGGCCCACGGGCTCACATCGGCTGCGCCGATTCGATCGCCCTCGAGGACGGCGGCCACGCCAAGACGCTCGCCGAAGCCAAGGACGCCTTCGAGGAACGCGACAAGTACGTGGGCACCGCCACCGCCATCGTCGCCTCCCGCCGCGCCTTCCGTCTCCTGGACGAGCTCATGGAGACGGCCGCCGCATGACCGATGAGCACGACCTCGTACGACCCCGAGCCACCCCCGCACGACGACCCCGCAGGCCCTCGTTCGTGCAGGCCAAGACCGCCAGCGCCGCCTATCCGATAGACGATCTCGCCCCCTACCTGGAACCGCCCTGGACCAAGGAGGACACCGACACCCCCGACCGCTCCGCCATCTACACCCACCCGGAAGGCCACCACATCGGCCTGCGCCTCCAGCCCGGCGACCTGATCATCCAAACCTGGATCACCGCGGGCCCCGACCTGCCGCCGCTTCCGGTCGGCACAGCCGAGGAGAAGGCCGAAGCCCAGGCCGCCAACGACGCCCGCCTACAGCCGGGACGCACTTGGCACCGCACCATCCCGACCCGCCACGCCAAGGACCTGACGACGGCGGTCAGTAGCCTCCTGCGCGACCAGCTCATACCCGCGCTCACCAAGAAGCCCAGGTTCGCGCGCACCGTCAGCTACGCGACCAAGGCCCAGCCGAACGCCCAGGACGAGGCACCCGGAACGAAGAAGGGGCGCTCCACCGCCAAGTACCCCCCATCCGCCAAGACCGACACGGCACCAAAGAACAAGGAGACCGAAGAGTGATTCCTCCCCAGCGCAAGCTCACCATCCGCAGCATGGCCAACCTCGCCGAGGTCCTGCCATTCATACTCGGCCACTACCCCGACGACAGCATCGTCTTCCACTGTCCCGGACCCCGTTTCATCGATGGGCCGAGTATGACCTGCCCACTGCCTGAGGACCCGACCCACTGGCTTGAGGTTGCCCACCTTGCCGCACGAAAGTTCATGCGCTACGCCCTCGCCAAAGGCAAGGATCTCTACTGTGACGTCATCATCTATCTCTGCCGTGACCCTCGGCCTGGTCAGAACGCTGAGGAGACTGCCGAGCTCCTTCGCAGCATGGCGAACTGGCTGGTCGATGCGATCGCCGACCACCGTGGCGCCCCTCAGCTAACTCTCGGACTTGTCGCAGGACGCTGGTGGGCATACACCTGCTACCAGCCTGGATGTTGTGAGGGCGAACCCCTCCCTGCTCTCGATGACCCCAACAGTGCCGCAGCACAGCTCATCCGACTCGGCTTCTCGCCAGGCCGCCGGACCTCGGAGATCGCGAAGGAGTTCCAGCCCGGCGATGCCGATCGCACTGAGCAACAGCGCCGTGCGCTCGACAACGAGGCCGCGGCATGGAGCTCTCAATGCGTCACCGACGAAGGGCAAGACGCCGTACTCCGGGCCACGAATGCGCTGCTCGAATCTGCGATGAGCGCCTTCCGCGATGGTGCCACGGAACTCGCGGACGACATAGCCGCCCGGCTCATCCACGGCCTGCATGACGAGTTGGCGCACGACCGTGGCATGGAATACGCCGAGGACGACGACCTTCCCCACGCCCGGCGTCTCTGGGCCTTCCTCGCCCGGCGGTGCATCCCGCCCTACACCGAGGCCGCGGTGCCCGTCCTCACGTTGTTCGCGTGGATCGCGTGGCGGCAGGAGGACATCCTCGCCGCACGACTTGCCCTTACGCAGGCCCTCACCGCCGACCCTGACTACGAACTGGCCGACGTGCTCAACTACGCCATCAACAGCGAAGTCGATCCGCAGGGGCTGCTTGAGACCGCGCGTGAGAACCGGGCCCGACGGCTGAAGGACACGTAGCGCACCGGCATCCAGACGAACTGAACAATCCGCGGCCCCGGCACACTGCCGGGGCCGCCCCAAACAGAGGTACCAGGTATGACCCCAGAGGAATCTGCCGACGCCGTCACGCCGCAGACCGCCTACCTTCCGCGGCGCCAGTCTCAGGCGGTCCGCACTCTCCCTCGCTTCGCTGCCATACGCCGCAATGTCCGATCCTTCAGCTTTGGCGGCGGCTGGCAGTCCATGGCGGCCCTCGTGCTCGCTGCTCGCGACGACCTGGACTACCGCACGTTCATCATGGCCAACGTCGGCGACGACTCCGAGAATCCCAGGACACTCCGGTATCTGCACCAGTACGCGCTGCCGTTCGCCGCCGAACACGGCCTTGAACTGGTCGTGGTCGACCGTGTTATGAAGCGCACCGGAGAGGTCCGCACGCTGTACCAGGACCTGACTCGGGAAGGCTCCCGGTCGCTCAAGATTCCCGTGCGGATGTCCAACGGGGCTCCGGGCACCCGCTCGTGCACCGTCGAGTTCAAAATCAAGGTCGTCGGCGACGAACTCAAGCGACGCGGCGCCAGCGCGGAGCACCCAGCCACGGTTGGCATCGGCATCACCCTGGATGAGATCCACCGGGCGAACACACGTCACTGCGAGCCGCATGAGCGGATCGAGTACCCGCTCTTGGAGCGCGGTATCCGTCGAATCGACTGTGCTCGGATCATCCGCTCAGCAGGGCTGCCGGTGCCACCCAAAAGCTCTTGTTGGTTCTGCCCCTTCCACCGTCCTGAGACGTGGCAGGAGATGCGCCGCACGGAGCCTGAGCTGTTCGTGAAGGCATGCCGGCTCGAGGATCTGCTCAACGGCCGGCGTGACGAGCTCGGCAAGGACCACGTCTATCTGACCGCCTTCGGCAAGCCTCTGCGAGAGGCCATCGGCGACGGCACGGACACCCTGCCGTTCGACGCATACGGCATGGGTTGCGATTCGGGCTGGTGCATGACCTGACCATGACCGTTGGCCACAGCCTGGTGGCGCCGTCGACTCGGAAACGGGTCTATGATCGCCGAAATTTGCCGCAGGGTTTCGACGCGAGAAGGGGACCAGGCTCACTCGAAAGGAATAAAGATGCCCTACGGTCCCGCCACTCCGGTTAACGTTCCCGGCTACACCACTAGATGCGCCCGAAGTCGTCCGCTAGCCGGATGATGTCGTCCTCGCCAAGATAGTCGCCACGCTGAATTTCGATGATGGTCAGTGGCTCGTCTTCATTGTTGACGATCCTGTGGGGCTGCCCGATCGCAATGTCGACGCACTCGCCGACCCTGGAAACGACCGTCTCACCGTCGATGATCGATGATGCGGTACCTGCGACGACCATCCAGTGTTCGGCGCGGTGCTCGTGGGTTTGGTAAGAGAGCCGCGCGTGGGGCTTGACCTCGATCCGTTTGACCTTGAAACCTGCACCTTCGTCGAGGATCGTCCAGGTGCCCCACGGCCGGTCGTCGGATTCGCCGATCACAGTTTTCCCTTCGCTTGCTGACAGGCGAGTCCAGCCTGGGGGCTGTCCCGTAACTGCTTCGGTGGGCCGGGCGCGACGGCCTACGCTCGAACGCACCGCGCCAGCTGGCCGTACTTCATACCGGAGGAATAGCGGATCCCCTCACGGTTGAGACCGGTGAACTTGATGCCGTGGGTGCGTCGCTGCACAACAGTCAGCCGGAGGATCTGGGTACCGAACTCGGTCGAGAGCTCAAGGAGGTCGCCGGGCTGGAGGTCTTCGGCCAGGACATCGGTCACCATAGCGGTGATGGTACGACTTGATCGTGATGCAGATCGGTGAAGGACGGCTGTATGGGTCACCGGAGAAGACCGTCTCAGATGATGATCTCGTGGTGGCTGATGTGATCACGGCGTTGAAGCCGACCCGGATGGCCCCGTTCACCGGGCTGAGCCCGCGCGACTGCCGACTCAAAGGCGACGGCGTCCACCACGCCATGCTTGGCATCGCCCGCCTGCATAACCTCCTCAAGGCCGCGTAGCGGGACCTCCCAGCACCTCGGTTGGCCTTGCCCCGGGCGAAGGTGGCCGAGCCGTTTTCGCCGGTAAGGGACTCCGCTGCGCGCAGGCTCAGATTGCTCAGCGCCCGGATTGCTCAACCTGCGCTGATGGACTCGGAAGCCCTCACTCGCACTCGGGGGCGGGCTCGCGGGGGCCCGCAGGGGACACGCAGGGGACGGAAGGACCCGGAAGGATCAGGAAGGGTAGGGCGGGCCACGGAAGTGTCTGGCTCTCTGACCTGGGAAAACAGTAAGGGCGGGGCAAGATCAAGTCGTGATCGGAAGATCCGTAAAGGACTCATAATCCGTCGGCCGTGGGTTCGAGTCCCACCCGCCCCACCGGGCAGGTCTCTGACCTGCGGAAATGTCTCAGCAGGCGTGCGGATTCAGGACTTTGGGTCAACAGACTGAATCCGCTGCCCGTGAGTTCAGCGCCGTCGCCATCAGGGTTGCGAGCGGGTGGACGCCGAGATGGCCTGCTGCGGACCGCGCAGGTTCTACTGCCTGAGGTCGATCATGCGGGCGGGCTGCCCTGTCGTGCGGGCGATGGTTTCGAAGTCGCGGTCGAAGTGGAGCAGGGTGAGTCCCGCGTTTTCCGCGGCGGCGGCCACCAGGAGATCGACGGGGCCCGCGCTTCGGTGCTCCCCTTTGGCGGTCAGTTGTTCCTGGACGATGCGGGAACGGCGGTAGGTGCCGTCCGGCATGGGGCACCAGGTGTAGTGGGCGTCGAGCGCGGCCTTCAAGCGGGTGCGGTCCGCGGCCGAACGGGCCGAGTACAGGACTTCCAGTTCGGTGAGGTCGCAGATCGCGACGAGACCGGCGCCGATCCTGTCGTCCCATTCGGCCGTGTTCTGGCGGAGCAGGACGCGGGCGAGGGCGGAGGTGTCGATGAGGTAGTCGGCGACGGTCACCCGTCCGCGCCGGTGCCGCGGTCATCGCCTGCCGCACCCGTGGGGCGGTACGCGTCCTTGTTCAGTAGCAGGTCCATGTCCAGGGCGCCGTCGGCCACCAGTTCGCGGGCTTCTTCGAGGGAGCGTAGACGCCGGTAGCGGGCCGTGACTTCCCGCAGGGCGGTGTTGATGGTGTCGCGCTTGGTGGTGGTGCCGAGTTCTTTGGCTGCTTCTTCCAGTGCCTCGTCGTCGAGATCGATGACCGTGCGACTCATGGTGTCTTCCTCCGCCCGCCGACTGTGTATATCAAGGTACTGGATCGTTTATATATCGGCCAGGTCCGAGCAGCGGAGCCTGCCGGTCATGCCGCGCCGGGCCGCGATGATGTCCGCCGCGATGGGCACCGGCAAGGCGTTGCGTGAGGTGGGGAATCAGGGCTCGTCAGTCCGTGATAACGGCGTCGCGGTGGATCCACTGGGCGCTGTGGGCCGCCTTGTGCAGGAAGTCGGCGACGTCCGCGCGGCTGATCGTCGGGTTGCCCTTCATCGGGAGGCGCTCGCCGACGAGGTAGCCACCCTTGGCGGGGTCCTTGGTCAGCGCGGTCGGGTAGACCAGCGTCCAGTCCAGCCCGCTGGAGCGGATCGCCTGCTCGGAGAGTTCCTTGTTCGCGTAGATGTTCCGGAGAAACGTGCGGTACATGATCTTCTGCACGGTGCTCGCCGACCGGTAGGTATCACCCACACCGAACGAGGACAGCCATACCAGGCGCGAGACGCCCTGTTCCTTCGCCGCGCCGATCACGGCCGCTGCGGCGCGGGTGAACAGGTCATCGGCACGCACCGATGTGCTCCTGCCGAGGGCCGAGACGACGACGTCCTGCCCGATCATGGCCTCCGCGACATCCTTGTGCGAGGTGGCGTCTCCGGCGACTACATTGACCTGGTCTGCCAGGTCCTCCAGCGCCTCCGGCCTGCGGGCCAGGACTGTGACCGTGTCGCCGGCAGCGATGGCCAGGTCGACGACGTGGTGGCCGGTGGGACCGGTCGCACCGAGGATCAAGAGTTTCATGGGATGTGCATCCTTCGTCTGGGAAGTGGGACGAAGCCGGTATCAGGCCAGATAGGCCAGGTCTTCTTCGGTGAGGGTGATCGCGGCGGCGGCCATGTTCTCCTCCAGGTGGGGAAGGGAGCCCGTGCCCGGGATGGCCAGGGTCACCGGAGAGGAGGCCAGCAGCCAGGCCAGGCCGATCTGGGCAACGGTGGCATCGTGCCGACCCGCCACCTCGGCCAGCCGCTCGTCGTCGAGTTCCCGCCCGCCCCCCATCGGAAAGAAGGGCACGAAGGCGATACCAGCCTCCTCGCAGGCCGCCAGAAGGTCGGCGTCGGCACGCTGGGCGGCGTGGTAATGGTTCTGCACGGCGACAACAGGGGCGATCGCGCGGGCCTCCGCGAGATGGTCGGCGTTGACGTTGCTGATGCCGAGGTGGCGGATCAGCCCCTCTTCGCGCAGCGCCGCCAGTGCCTCGAACCGTGCGGCGAGTGACTCGTCGTGCGGGGGCGACATGGCACCGATGCGCAGATAGACCAGATCGAGGCAGTCCAGCCCCAGGCTTTCCAGGTTGGCCTCGACCAAGGGGCGCATGTCGGCGGCAGTGCCCTGCGTGAAACCGTCCTCCCGGACGATGTGCCCCACCTTGGTGGCGATCACCAGGTTGGACGGGTAGGGGAACAACGTCTCACGGATCAGGGTGTTCGCACGCACCGCACCGTCGGCGCTGAAGTAGAAGTCGGCGGTGTCGATGTGGTCGACACCCAGCTCCACGGCGCGGCGCAGCACGGCACGGCCGGCCTCGGGATCACGGGCAGGGCCGAACATGCCGGCCTTCGACGGCAGGCGCATGGCGCCGAAACCCATCCTGTTCACATCCAGGTCGCCACCGAAGCGGAATCTGTTGCTCATGGATGTGAGCCTGCAACGGGCGTGCTCCTCGGGCGAGCCCGTGGCACCTTGCTGCCAACGGCACAATGGACGTATGCCACAGGTCATGGAGCTCCGCGGTGATGTCGAGCTGTGGGCTCGGATCAAGCCCTTGACGGAGTCGGACGACGCGGAATGGGTTCAGATCGCCCACGATCTCGACACCTGGCCCGGAGCCCGTGAGGCCGCCCGTCTCCAGATGCGCCGCGGCACGGTACCCCAGGCACGCAAGCTGTACAGCCTCGCCGCTCTCGCCGACGAGCGCGACCGGGAGGCCCTGCGGGAGATGGCTGCCTATGGCTTCCAGGTGCGGATCGCCACTGCCCCGCTCCCGCAAGGCACCGTCATCATCGACCGGCGGACCATGATCCTCACCGGCCCGGTCCCCTCCGCCCTGGCCGCTCAGGGCCCGCCCACCTACACGATGAGCGCCTCGCCGGCTCTGATCGGCGGAACCTATGCACTGTTCGAAGCCGTTTGGGAAAGCGCGGCCGATCTGGCCACCTTCCTCGATTCGAGATGGCCCCGCATGGATGACCAGACCTCCAGGGTCCTGCGCGCCCTGGGCTCCGGCGCCACCGATGAGGCAGCCGCCCGGGAACTGGGCATGTCGCTGCGCACCTATCGCCGCCGGGTCGCGGAGCTGCTGGCCAGCCTCGACGCGGCCTCACGTTTCCAGGCGGGAGTACGGGCCGGGGAGCTGGGACTGACCCGCGGATGATCAACGTGGGGCGAGGTGCGGCGCGCAGGTTGAATCCGCTGCGGCGGGGTTCGAGTCGCCTCGCCGAACTGGTGCTACTCATTCCATGACCAGATACGGCTATGCGTGAGGCTTGCGCGAGCGGGCCATGGTCGCGACGATCCGGCGGGGCAGATGCCGTACCGCCTGGTCGTACAGCTTGAAGTGCCAGCCCGCGATGCTCACCGGCGCCCCGCGGCGCAGGTCCTTCATCGCAATCCGGGAACGACGGCAAGGACGCGCACACCGTGGTCCTTCAGGTCGTACCGGAGGGACTCGGAGAACCTGATCAACCATGCCTTAGCGGCGCCGTACGTGCCGGTGGGCAGCCACTGGACGGCAGGCAGATCATCGCGCGTCCGAGGCCCCGATGAAGCTGGGATCACTGCGCACCGACCGCGTTCGGATGGGTGAGCGCCGGGACAGCAGCCATCCCATCAGCGCGGCGGCGAGGCCGGCCAGGCCGGCCGCCGCGAAGCCGCCTGCCGGTCCGGACGTGTCGATCGCCCCGCCGACGACCGGGACGCCGAGGGCGAAGCCCGCGCCCAGCGCCGAGGCATGCAAGCCTGTCGCCTCACCGCGCACGCTCGCGGGTGCGAGTCGGCTCACGGCGTCGGACAACGCGGAAAGAGTCGGTGCGGCAAGCAGCCCCGCGCCGCAGCCTGCCACACACAACCAGCGCCAGTCGTGGGCCAGTCCGGCGAGAATGGTCACCAGCCCGAGCAGGCCGAGCAGCAGCCAGGTGGGCAGCGGTCGCGGGAGCGCGCCGTACAGAAGCCCGCCGACGATGGAGGCCGCGCCGTACACGGCGATCACGACGGCGGCCCAGGAGGCCTGGCCGGCTTCCTTGAGAGTGGCCACGATGGCCAGGTCGGTACCGTTGAGCACGATCGTGGCGCCGAACGCCATCACCAGCACCGCGATCATTCTCGGGCCCAGCCACTCCCGGCGACGGGGGCGGTCGGCTGGGTCGGCCGGCGCCTCGTCCTCGGCCCGCAGCGGGGGGTTGAGCAGGGCGATCCCCGCTCCGCCCGCCACGATCGCAGCGCCGACGCCCCAGGCCACCACGCCGGAGGGCAGTTGTGCCGCGCAGAGGATCACGATCGGCGGGCCCACCATGTAGGACAGCTCGCCCTGTACCGCCTCCAGCGCGAAGGCGGCCCGTCGCTGTCCCGTCTTCGTCATCGCGGCGATCGCCTGCCTGGTCACCATCGGGGCCGGCACCATCAGCAGACCTGCTACGAAGGCGGCGCCCAGCAGGGTCGTGTACGGCAGTACCGCGACGCTCAGCCAACACGCGACCTGAACCACGACGGTGATCAGCAGCACGATACGCGCGCCCCGCCGGTCGATCATGCGGCCCAGCAGCGGACCGCCCAGCGCCAGACCGGTGGTCATGGCCGCCGCGGCTCCTCCCGCTGCCGCGTAGCTCATGTTCAGGCCCAGAACGACGTACATCGTCAGCGCCATCCCGGAGGCCGTGATCGCGGTGCGGGCGAGCAGCGAGACACCCAGCAGCGATGCCACCCCGGGCACGGCGAGCACTTGTCGGTATCGAGTCACCCGCGTGACGCTAACTCCCATCATCTGGCGATAGGAAGTGGCCATATGATTGGATCCGATATAATGGATTCTTATGGCGAGGGATCTGGAGATCGTACTGCTGCGGTCGTTCGTCACCGCTGTGCGGGCGGGCAGCATCAGCCGCGCCGCAAGCGCGCTGGGGCAGAGCCAGCCCGCGCTCAGCCAGCAGTTGCGCAAGCTTGAGAACACCGTCGGTAGCCCCCTGCTCCTCCGGTCCACGACCGGCGTCTCGCCGACCCGCGCGGGTGACGAACTCCTGCCATACGCGGAGCGCATCCTCTCGCTCTCCGCGCAGGCACTCACCGAAGCCGGCCGTGCACTGACCGGCCACTGCGGCGTCGGGTTGCTCGAAGACCTCGCCGCGTCCCAGCTTCCGCAGGCCCTCGCCGACCTCGCCCGGCTGCATCCAGGCGCGACGCTCGAGGTGCTCAGCCTCTCCGGCGACGCGAGGCGCGAGGCGTACGACGCGGGACGCGTCCAACTCGTGCTCGACGAGGCGGCGGACGTTCCCGGCCGGCCGCGCTGGACGGTACGCCGACCGCTGGTCTGGGCGGTCGGCCAGGGTGTGGACCTGGCTGCCGATCCGCTACCCGTGGTGCTGTTCTCGGGCCCGTGCACATGGCGTGCGTCGGTGCTGGAAGGGCTGGAAGGCGCCGACCGCCGCTGGCGGGTGGCGTTCGAGAGCAACAGTCTCGTCGGCGTGCTCGCCGCGGTGCGGGCCGGGCTCGGCGTTACGGCGGTGCTGTCCGGGAATCTCGAACCGGCCATGGCGTGCCACGACGCGGACGCCCTGCCCAGCCTGCCGGACGTCGAACTCGGCCTGGCCAGGCACCCGCGGACCGAAGGCGATCCGCTGGTCGATGCCGTGGAGACCGCGCTACGACGCATGGTCTGAGGGTTCTTCGAGGAGCTGGAGCCGGAGAGGGGTGCCGCTGCGGGGCCGCTCCCCCCGGTCGGTCCCGCAGTCATCTGTCGTCCGGTGTCGTCCGGTGTCGTCCGGCGATCCCGAAGACGCTCGACCTCTGCGCGCCGTGATCAGCGTGCTCTCGCCGTTGCCCGCGTCGAACGCGAGGCCCAGCCCGCTGTTCGGGACCGCCCGGCGGCCACGGGCCGCAGGCGGACCTGGGCGTCCAGGCCGCCGCCGGGAGCGCCGTGCAGGGTGATCTCGCCGCCGGAGGCGCGGACGAGGTGGCGGACGATGGGCAGGCCGAGGCCCGTGCCGTCGTGGTGGGTGTCGGAGGCGCGCCAGAAGCGGTCGAAGGCGCGTTCGCGGTCGGCCTCGGGCATCCCCGGACCTTGGTCGACGACGTGGAGTCCGGCGCCGGGGGGGCGGGCCAGGGTGATGGTGGTGCCGGGCGGTGAGACGCGCAGGGCGTTGGCCACAAGGTTGTCGATGATCTGCTCCAAGGCCCCTGGAATCGCCCACACTTGGCCCACTCGTACGCCACTGACCCTGACGGCGACATGCTGTTCGGCGGCGAGCGGTTCCCACATCGCGGCGCGCTCGGTCAGCACCGCGTCCAGGTCCACCGGCTCGGCGGTGGTCGCCGAGTTCTCGAGCCGGGCCAGCGCGAGCAGGCCCTGGACCATACGGCCGAGGCGCTCGACCTCGCCGACGGACTCCTCCAGGCTGCCGTGGGCGCGGGGGTCGAGGTAGGGCTCGAAGTTCTCCAGCCGCAGGCGCAGCGCGGTCAGCGGGGTCTTGAGCTGGTGGGAGGCTTCCGAGGCGAAGGCGTGCTGGGCGTTGAGCAGGTGCTGGAGCCGGGTGGCCGTATGCGTGAACGAGGCGGCCAGGCGGCGCAGTTCGGGCGGGCCGGTGCTCGCGTCCGGTGGGTTTGCGACGTGTCCGTCGGCGAGCTGGGCGGTGGCCGCCTCCAGTGTGCGTAGGGGGCGGGTGATCCAGCGGGCCAGGGTGAAGGCGATCAGCGCCACCGCGGCCAGGATGCAGGCGCCGGCCAGCGCGAGGGCGCCCAAGATGCGGTGGATGCGGGCGGTGACCTCGGTCATCGGGTAGGTCAGGCGCAGGGCGCCGCGGATCGTGGTGCCGGAGGAGCCGGGCATGGTGGCCGACAGGACCTCGTCCCCGGCGGTCACGGTGGGCTCGTTGCGCAGGGCGCGGGCGATATCCGGTTCGCCGGAAAGGTCCGTGCCCTTGCCGACCCGCGTATGGGAGTCGGCGAGGACGAGGCCGGTGCGGTCGGTCACCACGACCCGTCCGCCGGTCCGGTCGGCGTAGTCACCGACCACGTCGGGCAGCGCGTCGAGGTTGCCCTTCTCGATGTTCTCCTCGGTGACCTCCGCGAGCATGGAGGCGTCGCGCTCCACGGTCTGGGAGGCGCGGGAGACCTCGCCGCGGGCGTAGATGATGCCGAGCGGGATTTCCAGCCCGGCCAGTACGAGCAGGGTCAGGCCGAGGTAGCTGAGCAGCAGGCGGCGGGTCATCCCGATGCCTCGGACGCCATGTCCTGGTCGGGATCGGTGAGGCGGAAGCCGACCCCGCGTGCGGTGGTGATCCACCCGGGGTCGCCCAGCTTGCGGCGCAGCGCGGCGACATGGGCGTCGAGAGTCTTGGTGGGGCCGAAGAAGTGCGGGTCCCACACCGCGTCCATGATCTGCTGGCGTGAGTGCACGGCGCCGGGGTCCTGGGCGAGATACGCGACCAGATCGAATTCCCGTGGAGTCAGGGCTATTTCACGACCGTCGAGGCGAACGTGACGGGCTCGACGGTCGATCTCCAGCGGCCCCGGCCGCTGTGCGCCGTCTCCAGGAGCGGCGGGCGGTCCGGCGGGTTCCGGCGAGGCGACGGGCAGGGCGCCGGTGGTGCGCCGGGTGACCGCACGGATGCGGGCGACCAGCTCCCGTACGCCGAAGGGCTTGGCCAGGTAGTCGTCGGCGCCGAGTTCGAGTCCGACGATGCGATCGGCCTCCTCGCCACGCGCAGTGATCATGATGATGGGCACACCGGACTTGGCCCGCAGGCTGCGGCATACGTCCAGCCCGTCCATGTCCGGCAGACCGAGGTCGAGCAGCACTAGGTCCGGGGCGGCGGTGGCGTCCGCCAGGCCGGCGGCGCCGGTACGGGCCCGGTCCACCGTGTAGCCGTAGCGGCCCAGCCCTTCGGTGAGCGGGCCGGCGATCCGGTCGTCGTCTTCGATCAGCAGCAGCCGCATGGCGGCAGGCTCGCACAGCGGTGCCACGGGAGTTGGGGTGTTCACGAGAACCCGCCTGGGGCCTGAGAGGCATGAAGGGAGGAGTGTGCCGTCCGGCCGGTCGCGTACGAGGCGATCCGTACGAGACGATCCGTACGAGACGATCCGCACGAGGCGATCCGGCCGGACGGCGGGGGTGAGGAGGCGACGGCCCCGGCTGGGGGAGTCAGTCATCGCCGGAGCGGTCGCCGTCCTCGTGTCGCTGGTCTTCCCGGTGGCCCTGGTCGTCCTCGCGGCCCCGGTCGTCCTCGTCGTCGTGCCGGTCAGCGGTGGATGGCAGCGAACCGGTTGGCGTCGGAAGGACGCCGGCGCCACCGTCGGGAGGAGACGCCGGGGAGGGAGTCGCCCCTGGCGGCTGGGGTTGCTCGGTAGGCGGTTTCGATGCCGGATCCCGCACGGTGCCGACGGGTGTCGGGTTGGAGGAGACCGTGTCGCTGACCGCCGACAGGGCGAAGCCGAAGCCGCCCATGACCGTCAGGGCGGCGGCCACGGCCAGAACCGGGCGGCGGCGGGCGAGCAGCCGCTGCCACCCGAAGGCATCCCGCTCCCGGCCGCGACCGCGTGCCTGCCGCGCCGCGTCCGGCTCGTCGACGGGCGCGGCGGCGTCCGCGGGCCCGGTGGCGTCCGCGGGCGTGGCAGCGTCTGCGGACCCGGAAGCGTCCGCGGACCCGGCAGCGTCCGCGGGCTTCGGCAGCGGCTCGTCGCCGGGCCAGGCTTGGGAGGCGGCGGGCGACGGGTAGTTGAACGCGTCCTCGTCGAAGCGCGCCCCGTAGGCTCCCTCCGACGGTTTGAGGACGGCCGTCGTCTCGGTCGCCGGCTTCACTGAGGGGGAGCCGGGGGTGTTCCGGGGCTCGGTCGACATGCGCTTCTCCCTTCCGGCGGGTCGGACCTCGGCCGTCAGCCGGCGTTCTCCGTTTCCTCGGTGCCCTCCTGCTTGGTGCCGGTGACGTTGTACGACTTGTCGAGGTACACCTCAACCGTCGAGCCGTCCTGCTTCTGCACCTCGACCGCGTACATGCCGGGCTTCTCCGCGTCCTCCTCGGACTTCAGGACCGTGCCCGGGTACTTGGCCAGCGCGGCGGCCTCGGCCTTCTGCTTGATGTCACCGGTCAGCGGCGGCTCCTTCTTGTCGTCGGCGTCACCCCCGGCCTCACCGCCCGCCTCCGCGCCACCCGCGCTCGGGGCTGACTGCTGGGTGTCGGCGGAGTTGGAGCTGCTGGAGCTGTCGTCGGAACCGCCACCGCAGGCGACGAGGGTGAACATCAGGACGGCGGCGGGAGCGGCGAGAAGGGCACGGCGGGGCAGGGCACGCATCAGTTGTCTCCAGATCAGCGGGGATGCGGAGGCCCGTGAACCGGCCCTCCGGGGGACAGCTATGACCCTAGGAACCGGCTCTCCAGAGCGAGCCCAGCAAACAGAGAGCGGCAGACCAGGAAACGACCAATGTTTCGCAGCACGGCGGCTGTACGCGCCCGGCCCGGGCCGCAGTCGGCCCATAGCCCGACGGTCAGGTGGTGGTACGGGGCAGCCTGACCCGGAAAGCCGCGCCGCCACCCGATGCCTGCCCCACCACCAGCGTCCCGCCGTGGCGCTCTATGACATCGCGAGCGATGGCCAGGCCAAGTCCCGCTCCACCGTCGTCCCGCGTGCGGGCCTCGTCGAGGCGTACGAAGCGTTCGAAGATCCGCGCGCGGTCGGCCTCGGGCACACCGGGGCCGTCGTCGGTGACGATGAGCACCGCGTCCGCGCCGTCGGCGCGCACTTCGACGCCGACCGCAGACCTCGCGTGGCGTTGGGCGTTGTCGAGGAGATTGCCGAGCACGCGGGCCAACTGCCCTCTGCTGCCGCGCACGTCCAGCGGCGTACCGCCCATGCTGAGGCTTGGGGCGATGCGATCCGTCGCCGTGCGTTCCGCCAGTTCCTCGCGGACGAGAACCGCCAGGTCGACCCGGGCCTCCGCCGGCCGCTCGCCGGCGTCGAGGCGGGCCAGCAGGAGCAGGTCGGCCGCCAGGTGCTGGAGGCGGATGACGTCCGCGAGCACCTCCTCGACGTCCAGAAGCTCGGAGTGCGCGACGGCGACCTCGAGTTGGGTGCGCAAGGACGCGATCGGGCTGCGCAGTTCGTGCGAGGCGTCGGCGACGAAGCGGTGCTGGCGCTCGACGGACTGCTCCAACGCGGTCAGGGTCTCGTTGGTGGTGGCGGCGAGCCGGGCGATCTCGTCGTACGAGTCGGGCTGGGGCACGCGGCGCGAGAGATCGCCGCTGGCGGTGATCTCGGCCATCTCCGTACGGATGCCCTCGACGGGGCGTAGCGCCCGCCGGGTGACCAGCCATGTCACCCCGGCGACCACGACCAGCAGGCATGGCAGGCCGATCAGCATGACCCTGGTGACCTGGTCGAGGGTGGCCTGTTCGTCCTCCAGCGAGGTGCCCGCGTAGACGGTGTAGGTGCGGCCGTCGTAGGCCGTTCCCTGTACGGCGGCGAAGCTGTAGTCGTGGGTTTCGTCGCCGACCCTCACGGCGAGGTCCCTGCGGTCCGTGTCCGTGCCGACCTTGCCCCGGGCCGGGGCGCTGTCGTCATCGTCATCGTCGTCGTCATGGCCGCTGTCATCGCCGGGAGACGAGACTTCTGGCGCGGTGCCCTTGGGAGCGGGCGAGTAGTTCGTGACAGGACCGCGTCCGTCCAGGTCGTCACTGGCGGCCAGCACCTTGCCGGCGGAGTCGACGATCTGTACGGGCCGGTCCTCGTCGTCGGGCAGGGGCACGGAACCGAAGTCTCCGTTCAGCGCGGCCTGCGCGCCCGCCACCGTACGGGCCGCGACCTCGGACTCCAGGCTCGCCCGGCCGACCAGGTTGTGGCGCAGTACGACGACCACCGCGACGCCCGCGGCGACCAGGGCGACGGAGACGACCAGGGTCGCGGCCAGCGCGGCGCGGGCGCGGACGGAGGCGAATGGCCTACGCATGGCGGCCGCCGTCGGCTTCCAGACGGTACCCGGCGCCTCGTACGGTCGTGATGGAACGCCGTCCGAACGGGAGGTCGAGCTTGCGGCGCAGGGCGCTCACATAGACCTCGACGATGTTCGGGTCGCCGTCGTAGGCGAAGTCCCACACGTGGGCGAGGACGTCCGCCTTCGACACGACCCGGCCCGCGTGCAGCGCCAGGTGTTCCAGGACCGCGAACTCCTTGGTGGTCAGCGGGACCTCCGCCCCCGCCCGCTCCACGCGCTTGGCGCCGGGATCGACGGTCAGGTCGCCGATCTCCAGCACCTGGACGGCGGTCCGGGTACGGCGACGCAGCAGGGCGCGGATGCGGGCCTGAAGGACGACGTACGAGAACGGCTTGGTGAGGTAGTCGTCCGCGCCGGTGTCCAGGCCCTCGGCCTCGTCGTACTCGCCGTCCTTAGCGGTCAGCATGAGGATCGGCGTCTCGTCGCCGGCCGCCCGCAGCTGGGCGCAGACGCGGTAGCCGTTCAGGCCGGGCAGCATGATGTCCAGCACGATCAGGTCGTAGTCCTGCTCCTGCGCCATGTGCAGACCGCTGACACCGTCATGGGCCACGTCCACGGCGAACCCCTCCGCGGCCAGACCCCGGGCCAGGGCGGTGGCCAGGCGTGTCTCGTCCTCTACGATCAAGAATCGAAAGGGGTGGCGCGGAGCGCCTCCGGCAGGGCGGTGGTGGGAGACGGGCGGGCGCATACCTCTCAGCGTCGCATGTCCTTCCTGAAGCGATCTTCAGGAAGCTTCAGCGTGGCTTCAGGATCGCTCGCGCAGGGTTGTCCATGTCAGGCCGACCCCGGTCGGCATCCCTGCGGCCCGGCCGCAGTTGAGGAAAGGACCACCCGCGATGAAGTCCCTCAAGCGCTCGCTGACCGGCCGTCGCCGTACCGTCGCCGCCGTGCTCGCGGCCACCGTGGTGCTCGGTGGCGCCGGTGCCGCGACCGCTGTGGCCTTCGCCGACGACGGCAGCCACGACAGCTCCCACGACAGCGCGTACGAAAGCGCCCGCGCAGCCGCGGGCACCACCAACGAGGACCGCGACGACGACGGTACGTCCGCCACGAAGACCAAGGTCGACCTCAAGCAGGCGGCCGACGCGGCCGTGGCGTCGGTCGCGGGCAAGGTCACCTCCGTCGAGCTTGAGGGGCACCGGGGCAAGACCGTCTGGAAGGTCGATGTCGTCACCGCCAAGGGCGCGGAACACGAAGTCACGGTGAACACCACCAGCGGCAAGGTCACCGCGAACAGGACCGACCACGACGACACCGACGACGATGCCGCTCTGGCCAGGTCCGCCAAGACCAGCCTCAGCCAGGCCGTGGACGCCGCGCTCAAGAAGATCCCCGGTACGGCGACATCCGCCGAGCTGGACGACGACAACGGTCGGTCGGCCGCCTGGGAAATCGACGTCACCGACACCAAGGGCGCCGAACACGAGGTCACCGTCGACGCCCGATCCGGCAAGGTCACGGCCGTGCAGGCCGACGACGACCACCACGACCGCTCGGGCGACAACGACGGGGGCGACGACCACGAGGAGGACTGACCCGCTGAGCACGTCTGTCTGACCGCCTTGGGCAAGCCCTTGCGAGAGGCCATCGGCGAACGGCATGGACACCTTGCCGTTCGCCGTATGCCGTATGCCGTATGCCGTATGCGGCATGGGCTCCGACTCAGGCTGGTGGCACGTACCTCCTCGATACGTCGGCGCTGCAGTGGCTACGAGGACACGCCCCCGGTGCAGGAAGCCCCTGGTTCGGGGGTCTGTGCGCCCTGGACGTACTTGTCGAGGAACGCGTTGACCCGCGCGTCGGACGCGTTCTGGACGTCGAGTTGGTGTCCCCAGGCTGTCAGCGTGATCGGTGACGACTGGTTCTTGTAGGGGCTCATCAGCGTGTACGGCGTCTTGGCCACCTTGGCCTCCAGCGCCGCGACGTCCGCGTCGGCGGCCTCGTCGTTGTACGTGACCCAGACGGCGCCGTGCTCCAGGGCGTGCACGGCGTTCTCGTCGCGTATCCGGCTGTCGTAGACGTCACCGTTGCAGTTCTGCCAGGCGGGGTCGTGGTTGCCACCGGCGGGAGGCGTCATGGGGTAGTTGATCGTGGTGGTGACGTGGTTCCGGCTCAGATTGGGCCAGGTCTTTTCACCGGTGACCAAACCCCCCGAACTCCCTGAATCTCCCGAGTCTCCCGAATCCCCTGGGTCTCCCGGGGGCGTAGTTTTTTCCGGCTGCGCTGTCTTTTCCCCCTGCGCTTGAGAGTTTGCGCCCTTACTGGACTCGTCCTTACTGGAGTCGTCTCTGAGGAGGAAGAAGGCTCCGCTTCCCAGGAGAATCACCATCACCGCCGCGAGGGCGATCCACATGGCTGTTTCCCTCTTTGCGCCGGGTGCGGGGGCCGGGGGGTGGGCCGGTGGCGCATACGGCATGGGGCCGGGCGAGTAGGGGACGTGGGCGTGCTGTCCGATGACGGTGGGGTGGCTCGCGAAGGTGGCCTGGGGGGAGTGTGCGGGCGGAGCTGACGGCGTGTGCGGCGGCATGTGCGGTGGCGCGGTGGTGGGGCTGCCACTCGTTGCCTGGCCGGGGCGGGGTGGTTCTGCCGCGGGCGGTGTGGTGGTGGCTGGGAGCAGGGCGCCGGCTTTTTCGCTGGTCATCCGGTCGGTGGCGTCGCGGGTGAGGAGCCCGGTGATCAGTGTGGAGAGCGGAGGTTGGCAGTTCAGTGGTGGCAGGTCGTCGTTGAGGATGGCCTGCAGGGTGGCGGCCGGGGTCTGGCGGGCGAATGGATCGCGCCCCTCGACGGCGTGGAACAAGGTCGCGCCCAGCGACCACAGATCCGTCGCGGGAGAAGGATCAGCGCCCTGGAACAGCTCCGGCGCCATATAGCCGGTCGAGCCGACGACGCCGTCGCGGGTCAGGCGGGTGTCGTCCACGGCGTGGGCGATGCCGAAGTCCACGAGCTTGACGTGGTCGCCGGGCAGCACCATGACATTGCTGGGTTTGATGTCCCGGTGGACGAGTCCGATCGAGTGCGCGGCGTCCAAAGCGGCCAGCAGCTGTCCGGCTATATGGACCACTCGCTCCTGCGGCAGGGCCCTGTACCACTCCAGGAGATCCGCCAGCGAGGGGGCCTCGAGCAGCTCCATGACGATGTAGGCGGCGTCGTCCTCGGGTGTCGCCGGCACGAGGTCGTAGATCGCCACAACACCGGGATGGTTGAGCCGACCCGCCGTACGAGCCTCGCGCAAGGCGCGTTCGCCGAACATCGACCGCTCCTCGGCCGACAGCCCTGGTGGAGTACGCAACTCCTTGACTGCCGCAGCCCGTCCGATCAGCTCGTCGGTCGCCCTCCAGACCACCCCCATCCCACCCTGGCCCAGCACGCCTGCCAGTCGGTACCGGCCGGCCACCAGCCGCCCAGCCCCCTGGGAATCCGTCTCCACAACCGTGCTCCTCACGGAATCGCCCGCCGGCCGACGCCTCGCGCGCTAGCCTCACAGCAGGTTATCCAGTGATGCCATCACGTAGAGATCTCACGGGGGAGGGCACGAGCCGATGGCCGGGAATTTCGCCTGCGATCCGCAGGAAGCCGATCTGGTCGCACGGGAGTTGACCCGCATGCGCTCCGATATGCGGCCCTCGTCGGCACTCCGCCGTCGCCGTGGTCGTACGGGTCGAGACCTGCCGCCCTTGCGGTTGCCCGAAGTAACGGCAGGGCGGTAACGGCAGCGGTGTCGGTGCCGTGAGGTTCACTGGGCCGCATGCACCACACCGAGCTCCGTCAACTGCTTGATCAGACCCTCACCGACCCCCGGCCGCACTGCCCGCTGCCCGGGCATGGCGAAGGACACGTCTGTCTCGTCCGCGCCGGATGGGATCTGGCGCAGCTGGAGCAGGCCGTTCTGGAGGTGCTGCCCTGGACCGGTCAGCCCGTGCGGCGGCTGGTCACCGGTGGCGTTCCGATCCCCGCGTTCGGCGGTCCGCCCACAGGGTCGGGCGAGGGCGAGGTGCTGGAGTTGCGCGGTTGGGCCCTGAACGAGCACTGGTTCGGTTACGGCCTGATGGCCGCGGCGGACGGCCCGCGCGGGGTGATCGTCGTCGCGGGCCGGGGCGCCTTCCCGTCCGATGTCGGGTGGGCGCAGCGTCTTGCGGTCCTCACCGGATGGGAGGCGCTGCGGCCGGTCCGCGATGACCACGCAATCGGCAGGACGATCGACTGGGCGGCCGCGGAAGCCGCGCTCGGTACGGCCCTGCCCAGCGGGTACAAGGAGATCGTCGACCTGTTCGGGGTGGGCAGCTTCGACGAGTATCTGGATCTGCTGGTGCCGGGCGTCCCGGCGGCGGATCTTGTCAGTTGGGGCCTGGACATGCCGAAGTACGCCGAGCTGTACCGGCCCTACCCGGTGTATCCCGCGCCCGGCGGCGTGCTGATCTGGGGCAGCTCGGAGCAGGAGGTGACGTTCCACTGGCTGACCGGCGCCGACGACCCGGACGGCTGGCCGGTGCTCGTGCAGTACAACTCCGGCGAGTGGCAGCGCTTCGACTGCGGCACCGGCGAGTTCATTCTGCGGATGCTCACCGACCGGCAGGAGCCGTTCGCCTTTCCGACCGCGGCGCGGGTGGCCGCCCACTGGTTCGAGGGATGGGGCCTGGCCGAGCCTCAGTAGACGGTCAGACGGTCAGGCGATTCAGGTCTTGTGGCGGTATTCGCTCGGCGATACGCCGTAGGCGCTGCGGAAGGCGCGGGTGAAGTCGCCCGGCCGGGAGAACCCCCACGTCGCGGCGGTGGCCTGGATCGGCCGCCCGGCGAGCCGGGGGTTGGCGAGGTCGCGGCGGCAGCGTTCGAGGCGCTGGTGGCGGATCCAGGACGCCACGGTCAGGCCGTGCCGCTGGAAGAGGCGGTGGAGCGAGCGAGGGGACATGTGGTGGGCCGCGGCGACGGCGGACGGGGTGAGGCCGGGGTCGGGCAGGTGTCGGCGGATGAACTCCTGCACCCGGAGGAGCAGCGCGCGCTCCCGGCTCTCCGGCGGCAGGGCGGACATGGCGTCCAGCCGCTGCGCGATGGTGTGGGCGAGCAGATCGACGAGGGTGGTGGACAGCCGGGGCGCGTCCTGAGGGGCGAACTGCCGCGGATGGCGGGCGACATGCGTGAGGAACTGGGAGAGCAGCGAGGCGAATCCCTCGCCACTGGGTATCCGGGTGGCCGCGAGGCGGTCCACCTGCCGCCCGGTCAGCGGCAGCGCCGCCCGGGGCAGATGCAGAAGTAACTGGCGGACCGGCGCCGCGCCCTCGGGGCTCGCCCAGCCGTCGAACGGCTCCGAGGAGCTGTACACCGCCAGGTCCCCGGCGCCGAGCAGGGTGTGCCTCCGGAACTGCGTCAACCCCATGTTCCCGGAGAGCGTGAGCGACAGCTGCACATAGCCGGGGTCGCTGCGCTGGATCAGCCGCGGGGTCCGGGTCACGGTCAGCATGGGGTAGGTCATGTCCGAGACCTGGACGTCACCGAGGTTCAGCACCCGGGCCGAGGCATCGAAGTCCGCCGCCCGGTCGCTGCCCATGGCGGTCGGGATCAGCGTCGAAGCCGTCATGTCGTGCCACCAGCCGAACCGTTCTTGCGGTGTCAGCCACTGCGTCGTCATGGTCGCGATGTCCACGGTTCCCCCTCGACCCCGCCCTGCTCATTCGTCGCTCTCTCCATACTGCTCCCGCCGCACCGGCCCGTTGTCAGTGCCGCGCCCTACCGTGGAAGACGTCCTATCCACGCTGCGGGCTGCGCGTGACTCGGACGCGAGAAGGCCGGACCCATACAGCGCGGGTCCGGCCTTCGCATGCCCCCAGGCCTTGTAAAACCTCGTTGCCCGATCCGTCGCGTACGGCATACAAAGAATTCCGTGATCCGCAAGTACCCGAGGACCCCGCATCTCCAGGGCTCCCGACTCCAACCCGGCGACGAGGACCTGGCCGCCGTACCGTTCGCCGATATCGCGGGCCGGTACCTCGTGGTCGAGGAGAAGCTCGACGGCGCCAACGCGGCGATCAGCTTCACACCGGACGGGGAGCTGCGGCTGCAGAGCCGTGGCCACTTCCTCACCGGCGGGCCCCGGGAGCGTCACTTCTCGCCGTTCAAGGCGTGGGCGGCGCTGGTCCGGGATCTGTTGTGGCCGCGGCTGGGGAGCCGCTATGTGCTGTACGGCGAGTGGCTGTACGCCAAGCACACGGTGTACTACGACGCCCTGCCGCACTACTTCTGCGAATTCGACGTACTGGACCGCGACGAGGGCGTGTTCCTGTCCACCGTCCGGCGCGGTGAGCTGCTGGAGGGGCTTCCGGTGCACTCGGTGCCCGTGCTGCACACCGGGCCGCTGAGCAGCCTGGACGCGCTGACCGCGTTCGTCGGGCCCTCGACATGCCGTACGGAGGGGTGGCGGGCGGCGCTGCGGGAGACGGCCGGGGCGGGCGGGCTCGACCCTGAGCGGGTGGCCGCGGAGTCCGACACCTCGGACTTCATGGAGGGCCTGTATGTGAAGGTCGAGGAGGACGGCGTGGTGGCCGGTCGCTACAAGTGGGTGCGGGCCGGCTTCCTGACCAGCGTGCTGGACTCGGGTACGCACTGGCTCGACCGCCCGATCGTACCCAACCGGCTGCGGGACCCGGCGGTGATGTATGCGCGCGCTTGAGGGCCCCTTCCAGGATGAGGGCCCCTTCCGGGAACTGCTCGATCTGTGCCCCGCACCGCCGGACTGGACGGTCCCCTGGGAGCGGATCGTCGGGGCGTACCCGTGGATCCGCCGCCTGGAGGGCGTACCGCAGGACGCCGCCCACCACGGCGAGGGCGATGTGGCCACCCACACCCGTATGGCCGCCGAGGCGCTGGCGGGGCTGCCCGAGTGGCGGGCCAGGACCGCGGCCGGGCGGGCGCTGCTGTTCGCCGCCGTGCTGCTGCACGACGCGGCGAAGCCGGACTGCACCGCCACCGACCCCGACGGGCGGATCACCGCCCGCGGCCACTCCCGGCGCGGCGAGCTGATCGCGCGCAGAGTGCTGTGGGAGCTGGGGGCGCCCATCGCCTGGCGTGAGCACGTCGCCGCCCTGGTCCGGCACCACCAGGTGCCGTTCTGGGCGCTGGAGCGGCCGGACCTGGAGCGCATCGCCTTCCGGGCCTCCCTGCTGGCCAGCAACGACGACCTGGCGGTGCTGGCGCGGGCCGATATCCTCGGCCGGATCTGCGGCGATACGGACGTGATGCTGGGACACGTCGACCTGTACCGCGAGTACTGCGCCGAGCAGACGTGCCTGGCCGCGCCGCGCCGGTTCCCCTCCGACCACGCTCGCTTCGAGTACTTCCGCACCCCCGGCCGGGATCCGGACTACGCCGCGTACGACGACACCCGGATGACGGTGACCGTCCTGTCGGGGCTGCCCGGCGTCGGCAAGGACCACTGGATCGGTGCCCACCGCCCAGGTCTGCCCGTGGTCAGCCTG
This sequence comes from Streptomyces sp. NPDC059679, assembly GCF_042734105.1. Taxonomy (NCBI): domain Bacteria; kingdom Bacillati; phylum Actinomycetota; class Actinomycetes; order Kitasatosporales; family Streptomycetaceae; genus Streptomyces; species Streptomyces sp. NPDC059679. Next base: position 203,165 of record NZ_JBHWES010000007.1, read on the forward strand.
GACGCGCTCCGCGCCGGGCTGGGCGTGGATCCGGCGGCCGACCAGGCCCCGGTGGTGGCGGCCGCGCGGGAGGCGGCGCGGGGGCATCTGCGCGCGGGCGAGCCGTTCGTCTGGAACGCCACCAACGTCTCGCGGCGGCTGCGCGAGCAGTGCGTGGGGCTGGTGGCCGCGTACGGCGGGCGGGTCGAGCTGGTGGCGCTCGAGGCGCCGCCCGCGGTGCTGCGCGCCCGTAACGCCGCCCGGCCCAGGCCGGTGCCCGAAGCGGTCATCGACCGGCTGATCCGCCGCTGGGAGACCCCCGACCCCACCGAGGCACACCGCGTCACCTGGATCGACACGGCGGAGATCGCCTGAGGCCACGGCCGCGTGAGGCCACGGCCGCCGCAGGTCACGACCGTGTGAGCAGGGCGGGAATACCACCTGAGGCGACCTGGTTGACGCGGTCCGGGCCACTGCGGATGGCAGGGCAGGCCCACTGCCGACAGCATGGAAGCAGGTAGCGCAGGCATGAGCAGCACCGTTGAACTCACCAAGGACAACTTCGACGAGATCGTCTCGGGAAACGACTTCGTCCTGATCGACTTCTGGGCCTCCTGGTGCGGTCCGTGCCGAATGTTCGCACCTGTCTACGAGCGGGCCGCCGACAAGCACCAGGACCTGGTCTTCGCGAAGGTCGACACCGAGGCGCAGCCCGAGCTCGCCGCCGCGTTCGACATCCAGTCCATCCCGACCCTGATGATCGTGCGCGAGAACATCGCGGTCTTCGCCCAGCCCGGCGCCCTCCCCGAGCCGGCCCTGGAGGACATCATCGGCCAGGCCCGCGGCCTCGACATGGACGAGGTCCGCGCCTCCGTCGCCGAGGCCCAGCAGAAGGCGGCCCAGGAGAAGGCGGAGGCGGGCGAGGCGGGAGCGCCGGGCAGCCATGGGTGAGCTGGTGCTGATCCGGCACGGCGAGACAGAGTGGAGCCGGTCGGGCAGACACACCAGCTGGACCGATCTGCCGCTCACGCCACGCGGCGAGGAACAGGCCCGCTCGCTGCGCCCGCTGCTCGCCGACCGCAAGATCGCGCTCGCCCTCGTCAGCCCCATGCGCCGGGCCGTGACCACGGCCCGGCTCGCGGGGATCGAGGGGGCACGGATCGAGCCGGACCTGCGGGAGTGGGACTACGGCGGCTACGAGGGCATCACCACCGACGAGATCCACCGCACCAGGCCCGACTGGAACCTGTGGACCGATGGGGTCGCCCCGGGTGACCCCGAGCACCCCGGCGAGACGCCCGAGCGGATCGGCGCCCGCGTCGACCGGGTGCTGGCCGCCATCGAGGCCGAGCTGCGCGCCGACCGCGGCGATGTGGTCCTCGTCGCCCACGGCCATGTGCTGCGCGTCCTCACCGCGCGCCGCCTCGGACTGCCGCCCTCCGGCGGCGCGCTCTTCCGGCTCGACACGGCGACCGTCAGCCGCATCGGAACCGAGCACGGCCGACCCGCCGTTGTCGCGTGGAACGTGGGTTCCGGGTCGTAGGCTCAGGGGTGATCACCGGCTGATCACCGGCAGGTGATCCACGGCTCCCGGAAGCGAAGCCGGCAGAAGCTCAAAGACGAAGCTCGCAGAAGCTCACAGAAGGCAGGAAGCATGGCTACGACGCGCACCGCGCACACCGTCTGGCACGGCAATCTGACCGAGGGCAAAGGGGCGGTGACCTTCGACTCCTCCGGGATCGGCGAGCAGCCGGTCTCCTGGCCCTCCCGCGCCGAGCAGGCGAACGGCAAGACCAGCCCGGAGGAGCTGATCGCGGCCGCGCACTCCAGCTGCTTCTCGATGGCGCTGTCGCACGGCCTCACCCAGGCCGGGACCCCGCCGACGCAGCTGACCACGCAGGCCGACGTCACCTTCCAGCCGGGCACCGGCATCACCGGTATCCACCTCACCGTGGAGGGCACGGTCGAGGGCGTGGACGAGGACGCGTTCGTCGCGGCCGCCGAGGAGGCCAAGAAGAACTGCCCGGTGAGCCAGGCGCTCGCCGGTACGACGATCACTCTGTCGGCGAAGCTGGCCTGACGGCGTCAACACGCTGCAGCAGCCCCCAGGTGAACTCCGCCACACAGTGGTGGAGTTCACCTTTTCCGTCCGGGGCCGTGAAGGCCAGCCGCCAGCGGGTGGGCGCCGAGCCCTCCATCGGCCGGGCGGGCGCGAAAGCCTTCGCCACCTCGTCCACCGTGCAGGACCAGGGTGTCAGGTCACAGGCCGTACGCGGCCGGGGCCCGGCGGCGCCGGGCGAGCGCACCAGCCACTCGTTCCACACCCCGCCGCCAGGCACGGTCAGCACCTCGAACCGCAGATCCGGCCACAGCGGCACCGGCCAGCTCAGCGCGTCGCAGCTCAGATCGCCGATCCGGCGGGTGGCCGTGGTCTCGGGTGCGCCGAGTACGGAACGGTAGTGGGTGACCGCGGACCGGCGCCGCGGTGAGCGCCGCATGGCCTGCCAGCGGCGGTTGGCCTCACGCATCACGGAGCGGCTGAAGCCCAGCTCGCGCAGTGCGCCCTCGACCAGGTCCGGGTGATAATCGGCCATTCTCCGCAGCAGCACCAGTACGAAGGGGAAGGGCGTGGGGAAGGAGTCGGCCGAGGGGTCGAGCGCGGAGTTCATGGCGCCATCGTGACGCACCCCGACGTTACCCAGGGGTACCAACGCCTGGCCATTGCCTGGAGAAGTCACCCCTGCGTAATCTGTTCGCGATACCGGCCGCTGGCCGGAATCTCGAACAGATGGTGCCAACTGGACCAGAAGGGGTGGGCGAGCGACATGGGACGCTTGGTGCCCGCAGTGACCCGGGCCCTGGACATACTCGAGCTCTTCCTCGACGGGGACGGCACGCTCTCCGCACCCGAGATCACCCGCAAGCTCGGGCTGCCCCGTACGACGGTCCATGAGCTGGTGACCACCCTGGCCGCTCGCTCCTACCTCGTGCAAGTCCCCGACCAGCCCGGTCGCTACCGTCTTGGGGTGCGCCCGTACCAGCTGGGCAGCCGATACGCCGAGCAGCTCGACCTGGCCGCCGAGGGGCAGCAGGTGGCCCGCAGCGTCGCCGAGACCTGCGACGAGACCGTCCATGTCGCCATCCTCGAAGGCGCGGACGTGATCTATGTCGCCAAGGTCGACTCCACCCACGCCGTACGCATGGTCTCCGCCGCCGGCCGCCGGCTGCCCGCCCACTGCACCTCGGTCGGCAAGATGCTGCTCGCCTCCCTCTCGGAGGAGGACCTGGCCGCCCGTATCCCGGAGGACAAGCCGCTGGCCGCGATGACGGACAACAGCATCACCTCCCCGCAGGATCTGCGCCGCCACCTCGTCGCCATCCGCGAGCGCGGCATCGCCGTCGAGCAGCGCGAGTCCAACCCGGACGTGAGCTGCGTGGCGGCCCCGGTGCGGGACTCGGCCGGCAAGGTCGTGGCGGCGCTGTCCATCTCGGTGCCGATGATCCGCTGGAGCGAGGAGCGGCAGGAGGAACTGGCGGAGCTGGCCGCCAAGGGCGCGGGAGAACTGTCGGCCCGGCTCGGACACCGGAGGCGTGGAGCATGAGCGAGACGAATGACGCGACCGGCGTCGGTGCTGGTACCGGTGGCGGACTGGACGTCGCCGTCCGGGCGGCCGCCGAGCTGGGCGAGGGCCCGACCTGGGACGCCGCCGCGCAGCGGCTGATCTGGGTCGACATCCTCTCGTCCCGCGTGCACACCTACGACCCGGCCGACGGCCGGCGCACGGTTCTGGCGACCGAACAGCACGTCGGCGCGGCCAAGCCCCGCGCGGGCGGCGGTCTGGTGGTCAACCTCCGCGACGGCATCGGCCTGTACGGAGCCGACGGCGCGTTCTCCTGGCTGGCCCACGAGCCGGTCCCCGGCCGCCGCGGCAACGACGCCGCCGTGGCGCCGGACGGCTCGCTGTGGGCGGGCACCATGCGCTACGACGAGGCGACGGGCGGCGGCACGCTGACCCGTATCGCCCCGGACGGCTCCCGTACGGAGATCCTGCCCGACGTCACGGTCAGCAACGGCACCGGCTGGAGCCCGGACGGCAGCCTCATGTACTACGCCGACACCCCGACCTGCCGGATCGACGTCTTCGACGTGGCGGGCGAGGGAGTCACGGGCCGCCGCCCCTTCGTACGGATCGAGGACGGCGCCGGTTTCCCCGACGGGCTGTGCGTGGACGCCGACGGCTGTGTCTGGGTCGCGCTGTGGGACGGCGGCGCGGTCCGCCGCTACACCCCGGACGGCACGCTCGACCGGGTGGTCGAGCTGCCGGTGCGCCGCCCGACCGCGTGCGCCTTCGGTGGCTCCGGCCTGACCGACCTGTATGTGACCTCGGCCAGGGTCGGGCTCGGCCCCGCCGAGCAGCCGCTCGCCGGGTCGGTGCTGGTCCTCGCGGGGGCGGGGCAGGGGCTTGCGCAGCCGGCGTTCAAGGGCTGAGGGCTGCGGAGATCTGAGGCAGCGGCGCTGAGTGGGCTGAGCCGCCGAGGCGGACAATTTCGGTCAAGCGGAAACAGGCGCGGCGCGAATCCGATCCTTGCACAGGATTCTCACAATCCGCGGTTCCTCCGCTACCCGCCGGGCACATAACCTGCCCGGCGAAATGGATTACTGTCCTGCCTGTCGCCGCCACCTCAACGGCGCTCTCGCCTGCCCCGGTTGCGGCGCGTACGCCGAGGAGTCTCCGTACCCCGCCGCCGAAACCGCCGCGGTCGACTACGGCTGGGCCGACCGCGGGACAGGCCGCGCGGCCTACACCGGCGAGACCGAAGCCGAGACCGAAGCCGAAGCCCTGGGCGAGGTCATCGGCAGGGACGAGGCAGTCGGCGAGGCCGGCAAGGGTGACGTCGTCGGCGAGGACGTCGACGGCGAGCTCTCCGCGGCCCCCGGTGCCGCCTCGACCCGCGCGGACCGGCGCAAGGCGTCCCGCAGAAAGCCAAAGCCCCGCGGCCTCGTCGGCGGCCGGGCGCGCCGGGCGCGGCGCGGGCGGGGGCGCCGGGTGACGATCATGGCGTCGGTGCTCGGCCCCGTGCTGGCCGGGCTGTTCGTGGCGGAAATCGCCACGGAGGGCGGCATCTTCCATGAGCCCTCGTCCTCGTCCAGCCCCGATACGTCGCCGGAAGCGGACCACAGCCCGGGCGAGGGGGACTCCAGCGGACCGCGTACGCGCCACAGCGGCGCGCCGGGCGAGGCGCCGTCCGCGGGCGCGGACGACGCGAGCGGCGCGGACGAGGGCAAGGGCGACGGCGAGGACGGCTCGGGCAAGGGCGAGAAGGAGTCCAAGGGCAGCAAGTCGCCCAGCGCGGACGGCTCCTCGTCGGCCGACGGCGGTACGGGCGGTTCCTCCGCCACGCCCTCCGCCACGGGCGGCGGGGGAGGCGGGGCCACCCGGCCCCCGACCTCGCCCTCCGACCCAGGCCCCACCATCTCGTCCCCGTCCCAGCCAACGCCCTCGCCCACGGAGACCTGCGACCGCTTCCTGTGGTGGTGCACCTGAGAAGGGCCGCCGACCTGGCCCGGCCCGGAGCTGGGCGGGACCCGGGACCAAGCCCGGCCCCCGCCCGTCCCGGGCGGGGGATCAGACCGAGTCCGTCCCGAGCATCCGCTTGAGCAGGTCGCGCAGTACCGTGCGCTCCTGCTCCGACAGCCCGGCCAGCGGCGCGCGTGCGAAGTCGAGTGAGCCGCGCAGCCGGTCGGCGGTCTCCTTGCCCCGGTCCGTCGCGGCGGCGAGCTTGACGCGGCGGTCGGCCGGGTCCAGGCGGCGCTCGGCGAGGCCGCGGGCCTCCAGGCGGTCGATGATCCCGGTGACGTTCGACGGCTCGCACTTCAGCTGCTGTGCGATATGGCGCATGGGCGTCGGGCCCCGGGACAGCAGTCCGAGCACCCGCGCCTGCGCGCCGGTCAGGGAGTGCTTCCCGGCGGCCGTCTCGTATTCCTCGTGATAGCGAGCGACGATGGTGCCGATGAGTTCGACGACTTCGAGCGTCAGCGGATCAGGAGGTTCGGTACTGGAGGTCATGGGGACCAGGGTACCCATTTATTTGACATCATGAAATATGTACCAGCATGATTGTTTCATCACCTGAAGTAATAGGAGGACCCCATGGCCCCCAAGCCCGCGATTCCCGCCACCAGCCGCGAATGGCACCTCGTCGCCCGTCCCGAGGGATGGCCGAAGCCGGAGGACTTCGCGCTGCGCGAGACCCCCGTCACCGAGCCGGGCCCCGGCCAGGTGCTGGTCCGCAACCTGTACATGTCGGTGGACCCGTATATGCGCGGCCGGATGAACGATGTGAAGTCGTACACCCCGCCGTTCAAGCTCGACCACCCGATGGACGGCGGCGCCGTGGGCGAGGTCATCGCCTCGAACGCGGAGGGTATCGCCGTCGGCGACCACGTCCTGCACTTCGCCGGCTGGCGTGAGTACGCGCAGGTGGAGGCCAAGCACGCGGTCAAGGTGGACCCGGTTGCGGCCCCCCTCTCCGCCTACCTCGGCGTCCTCGGCATGACCGGCCTCACCGCGTACGCGGGCCTGCTCGAGGTCGCGTCCTTCAAGGAGGGCGACGCGGTCTTCGTCTCCGGCGCGGCGGGCGCGGTCGGCAGCGAGGTCGGCCAGATCGCCAAGCTCAAGGGCGCCTCGCGGGTCATCGGCAGCGCGGGCTCCGACGAAAAGGTCAGGCTGCTGACCGAGGAGTACGGCTTCGACGCGGCGTTCAACTACAAGAACGGCCCGGTCGCGGACCAGCTCAAGGAGGCCGCGCCCGACGGTATCGACGTCTACTTCGACAATGTCGGCGGCGAGCACCTGGAGGCCGCCATCGGCCGCCTCAACGTGCACGGGCGCATCACCGTCTGCGGCATGATCGCCCAGTACAACGTGACCGAGCCGCCCGCCGCCCCGCGCAACCTCGCCCTTGTCATCGGCAAGCGGCTGCGTATTCAGGGCATGCTCGTAAACGACCACCAGCACCTCCAGCAGCAGTTCGTGGAGGAGGTCGGCGGCTGGCTGCGCGACGGCAAGCTGCACTACCGGGAGACGGTGGTCAAGGGCCTCGACAACGCGGTGGACGCGTTCCTGGGCATGCTGCGCGGTGCGAACATCGGCAAGATGATCGTCGCGCTGAACGACTGACAGCGGCCGGGCCGCCCCCTGCCCGCGCCATGCACGCCCGCCCACAGTTGAGGCCCCCGGATCCCAGGGTTCCCCTCGCGTCTTGTGGCTGCGGCCATGCCGCGAGCCGACGCGGCGATGCTCGGGCCCGGCCTCGGGCCGTGCCCGCTGGACGGCATGGTCTGGTTGACCAGCCGGGCCTCGGCGCTCCAGGCCGAGCAGATGCGGTGGACGACGAGGCGGCCGGGGCGTCGTCGGCGGCGAAGGGGGTGATGCCGCCGAGGGTGAAGGACGAGATCAGGTCCAGGGCGAAGGGGCGGTCGCCCTCGTTGGCGGCGCTGGTGCGGATCCGTGCGAAGGGGTCGCCGGGGTGGTGGGTCAGCCGGTGGACGAAGATCTCCAGACCGATCACGTCGCCCACCGCGTCGTGACGCGGATACCGGACGGTCAGATCTCCCAGCTCAAACATGAGTTGCCCCGCCTCATCCCCGCCTCACACGTCCGACGGCGGGACGGTAAGCGCTTGCTCCGGTACGGGTCAAGGGGTGAGGCGAGTCGTGTTCAAAGCGTTGACGCGCACTCCTCGGCGGCTTATCTTCCCTGTCCGAAGTTACGAGCGGCATTCGAAATAGCGAACAGTGCTGCCTGTGCAGCAGGAATGAGCCGCAATGCAACGATCCTCCCCAACCCGCCGCGGAGTGCTCACCGGGCTCGGCGCCCTCGCCGCCACCGGGGCGGTGGGCGCGGGCGCCGCCGGCTGCGCCGCGCCCTCGTCAGTCGCCGCGGGCAAGACCCGGCTGCGCTACTGGCATCTCTTCGGCGGCGGCGACGGCGTCAACATGAAGGCGATGCTGGACGCTTACAGCGCGGCCCATCCCGCGATCGGCCTGGAGGCCGCCACGCTTAAGTGGGGCTCTCCGTACTACACCAAGCTCGGCATGGCGGGCGCGGGCGGGCGCGCTCCCGAGGTCGCGGCGCTGCACCTGGCCCGGCTCGCCGGTTTCGCACCCGGCCGCCTCCTCGACGCCTTCGACCTCGACCTGCTCGCCGACCACGGGGTGACCGCCGACGACTTCCCCGAGGACATCTGGAAGCGCGGCGCGGTCGGCGGCAAGCAGTACGCCATTCCGCTCGACACCCACCCCATGGTGCTCTTCTACAACACCGAGGTGTGCGAGAAGGCCGGGCTGCTAGGCCCCGACGGCAAGCTCAAACCCATCAACGGCGCCGAGGAGTTCACCGCCGCGCTGCGCACCGCCAAGAAGGTCACCGGAGCGCCGGGGCTGGTCACCGAGACCATCGGCGGCGATGTCGTCGGCCCCTGGCGGGTGTTCTCCACGTTCTACTCGCAGACCGGCGGAAAGATCCTGTCCGCCGACGGCCGCCGCCTCGCCCTCGACGACGCCAAGGCGCTCAAGGCGCTCGAGTACATGGCCATGCTCGTCGACGAGGGGCTGTGCCACCGGCGGGTCGACTACCAGGGCTCCATCGGCGTCTTCAACGGCGGCAAGACCGGCTTCTACCTCAACGGCGAATGGGAGATCAGCTCCTTCCGCACCACCAAGCTGCCGTTCTCCATGACCCGGGTCCCGGCCCTCTTCGGCCGCCCCACCGCCCAGGCCGACTGCCACTCCTTCGTCCTGCCCCACCAGCGGGACCGGGGCGGCAGGACCAACGAGGCGGCCCACGAGTTCGTGGCCTGGATGATCAAGCACACCGTCGAATGGGCCAAGGGCGGTCATGTCCCGGCGTATCTGCCGACGCTGGAGAACCCCGCGTATCTCAAGCTCCGGCCGCAGTCCGAATACCGCTCGGTCGTGGGCGACGTCGTGCTCGACGAGCCAGCCTGGTTCGCCGGCTCCGCCTCCCTCATGTGGATCGAGCTCGGCTCGGTCTTCTCCGGGGTGCTCACCGGCTCCCGCACGCCCCGGAACGCGCTGAAAGAGGCCAAGGTCCGGCTGCGCGAGCTGCTGGACACCCCCGACCCCTTCGGAGGTGCGAAATGAGCGCGCCGACCGTCACCGCGCCCCCGCCGCGCTCCCCGCAGGCCACGGCCGCCACCACCCCGCCCAGGACCGTACGCCGCCACTGGACCGAGCACGGGCTGGTCTTCGTGGCCCCCTTCCTCCTCGTCTACGCCCTCTTCCTCCTCTGGCCGCTGCTGTACGGCGTCAAGATGAGCCTCGGCGACGACAACATCACCGGCACCGACAGCCACTTCATCGGCTTCGACAACTACGCCGAGGCCCTTCAGGACCCCGACGTGTGGTCCTCGCTGTGGAACACCGTCTGGTTCACCGTCCTGTCCACCATCCCCCTCGTCCTCGTCGGCCTGGGTTTGGCGCTGCTCGCGCATCATCTGCGGGTGGTCCAGTGGCTGTGGCGGCTGAGCTGGTTCGCGCCCTTCCTGCTGCCGTCGGGCGTGGTCGGGCTGCTCTTCATGTGGGTGATCTTCCCGTCCGACTTCGGCTTCGCCGACCAGGCGCTCGCCTCCCTCGGTCTGCACCCCGGCATCGGCTGGCTCACCGATGAGCGCTACGCGATGCTGTCCATCGTCGCGACCACCGTCTGGTGGACCGTCGGCTTCAACTTCCTGCTGTATCTCGCGGCGCTCCAGGCCATTCCGCAACACCTCTACGAGGCGGCGGAGCTGGACGGCGCGGGCGCCTGGGCCAGGCTGCGTAACATCACCCTGCCGATGCTGCGGCGCACCACGGGCGTTGTGGTCGTGCTGCAGATCCTGGCCTCGCTGAAGATCTTCGATCAGGTCTACGTCATGACCGCCGGCGGCCCGGACGAGTCCACCCGCCCGATCCTGCAGTACGTCTTCGAGTCCGGTTTCACCGGCTACCGCATCGGCTACGCCTCCGCCGTCTCGTACCTCTTCTTTGCCCTGATCGTGATCGTCTCCCTGGTCCAACTGCGGCTGACCCGCCGCGCGAGTGAGGAGGGCGCGCGGATATGAGCGCGGAGACAGCCGTGACACAGGAGACGGCCGGGACACGGACGAAAACGGGCGCGAGCGCGGACGCCGGCGCGGGCCGCAGGTTCCGCTGGTCCCCGGGCCGGATCGCCATGCTGCTGATCGCGCTCGCGCTGGTGGTGCTGTGGGTGCTGCCGCTGGCGTGGGCGGTGGCCACCTCCCTCAAACCGGAGGGGGAGACCACCACGACGCCGCTGAAGTGGATCGGCTCGACGATCACCTTCGGCGCATACCGCGAGGTGTGGAAGTCGGGCGACATCGGTCAGTGGATGTTCAACTCCGCCTATATCTCGGTCATGACGACCCTGCTGACCGTGGTGCTGTGCGCCATGGCCGCGTACGGCTTCTCGCGCACCGAGTTCCGCGGCCGCAAGGTGCTCTACGGTCTGGTGCTGGCCGGGATCATGGTGCCGCCGCAGGTGCTGATGGCCCCGCTGTTCGCGGAGATGGTCTCCATGGGGCTCGTCGACACCTACTGGGGCGTGATCCTGCCGCAGGTCGCCGTGCCCGCGATGGTCTTCATCCTGGTCAAGTTCTTCGACGGGGTGCCGCGTGAGCTGGAGGAGGCGGCGTTCGTGGACGGGGCGGGGCGGTGGCGGGTCTTCTGGACCATCGTGATGCCGCTGTCCCGGCCGGTGCTGGCGGCCGTGGCGATCTTCACCTTCATCTCGACGTGGAACAACTTCCTGTGGCCGTTCCTGGTCACGACCGACCCGAACGGGATGACGCTGCCGGTGGGGCTGGTCAACGTCCAGTCCTCGTACGGGCTGCGGTACGCCCAGATGATGGCCTCGGTCGTGATCGCCGGCCTGCCACTGCTGGTGGTCTTCACGCTCTTCCAGCGCCAGATCGTCCGCGGTGTGGCCCATACGGGGCTGGCGGGCCAGTGAGTGTCCCCCCACGGGGTGGGTCCGGTCCGCCCGGCCCGGCAGACCGCCGGGTGGACCGGCCCCACCGGCGACGCTCGGACCGTCCGGCGGTAGGGCGCGCGGCGTCGCGGGCCCTACCGCCGGACGGTTCAGCTCCCCAACACCACCGTGGTCAGCGACCGCGCCGGCAGCTCGACCGCCAGCTTTCCGCCTCGGACGTCCGCCGTGCCGACCCGGCTCAGCGAATGCGTCTCATCGGTGCGGTACACCGATCCGCGCGCGGAGCCCCCCGCACCGCCGCCCGTCAGCGCGTAGTCCGCCCGCACCGCGTCCGTCCCCGTGTTGAGGATTTCCAGCACCCGCTTCCCGTCCTGGTTGCGGAACGCCGTGATCTTGACGCCCGACGCCTCGGTCGACGCGGCCACCCGCACCGCCCCCGGCCGGATGAACCTGCTGTACGCGCCCAGGGCCCACAGCCGCTTGGAGACGTGGTAGTCCGCCCCATCCAGCTGGATCAGCCCGCGCGTGGCCCCGATCGAGGCGCCGAACCAGTACACATACGCGCTGGCGCGGGCGTCCGCGAGCGTGGTGTGGATGGCCTCGGCGACGGCCAGACCGTCGTAGCCGGAGCCGTCGTCCCACGCCTCGTTCCAGGTCGCGCCGTTCGGGCTCCACTCGGACATCCAGGTGCGGCGGTCGGTCGGCAGCGGCTGGTCGGAGGGGGTGACGTACGGATGGCCGGTGTGCACCCCGACCAACGCCGCGGCCTGCGGATCCGCCTCGATCGCCGCGCTGAACGCCGCCTGCTGGTCCCATCCGGCGGCGTCGCAGCACACCAGGTCGATCCCGGCCCGCCGCACGGTCGGCCCGAGCGCCTTGACCGTCTCCACCGCCTGCTCGGGCGTGAACTGCATGGACGCGTACGAGGTGGAGAGGTCCGGCTCGTTGGTGAAGCCGACGTCGGTGATGCGGACGCCCTCCTGGCGGTAGAACTTGGCGTACTGGACGAGGTAGTTGGCGTACGCCTGCCGCCACTCCGGCTTGAGCGTCCCGCCGTTCGCGTCCGTGCCGTTGGTCTTCATATAGCCGGGCGCGCTCCAGGCGTCGGCGTAGAAGCGCTTGACGCCGTACGCCTTCGCCTCCCTCGCCAGCCACACCTGGCCGCCGTCGTCGCCGTCCCACTCATAGCGCGGTGCGGCCTCGGGGCCGCCCGGGTCGGTCGGCTGGATCGACTTCATATGGTCGTACACCTCGTCCGAGGACGAGCCGACGCCCAACCGCAGAATGCTCAGACCGGCCCCGGACTTCCGGTCCAGCAGCAGGTCCAGGACCTCCCGCTGGCGTTCGGGGGTCAGCCCGCGCGCGCCGTGCATGATGTCGGCGCGCTGGAATGCCTGCGAGAAGCCGAAGCCGTCGATGGGCTGGAGGCGTTGGCCGAAGTCCACCCGACCGGTGGTCCCCGCCGTGGTTCCCGCCGCGGTGCCGTCCCCGGCATGGGCCTTAGGCGCGGTCGCCGCCGTGCCCAGGAGGGCGACGGCCAGTGCGCCCGTCACAGCGGCGCGCATCACCTTGATCACAAGAGCGTCCTTTCCCCTGCCTCCGAAAAACTTCCGGAACGTCACCGAAACGTTCGAGGGAACGTAGAGGCAGCTGAGAGGCGAGTCAATCCCCTGGGAGGAGGGAGGTGTTGAGGCCGCCCATCGCGTCGCGTACCGCCATGTGTTTCGGAGGGGCACCGAAAACATTCCGAAGGAGAGCCGAATGATCCACGCCAAGTCCGCGCGCACGCGCCCGGGCGGCCGTGTCCGCAGGGGCCGGCGACTCGCCGTCCTGGCGGCCGCCACGGCCTTCGCCCTGTTGCCGACCAGCGCCTCCGCCTACCCCAATCCGGGCCGGGTGACGGGCGACATCGTCGTGCACGACCCCACCATGATCCGTGCGAGCGACGGCACCTACCTGCTGTACTCCACCCACGGCGGTCTGGAGGCGCGCACCTCCACCGACCGGATCGCGTTCAGCCGCTCGGGGAACGCCTTCAACACCCCGCCGTCGTGGTGGAAGAACTACTCCTCCAGCAATGACCCCTGGGCGCCCGACATCTCGTACCAGGGCGGCAAGTACCTGATGTACTACGCCGTCTCGTCCTTCGGGTCCAGCAACTCCGCGATCGGATTCGCCACCTCGTCCAGCGGCAAGGCGGGCACCTGGACCGACTACGGCATCGTGCACTCCACCACCGGCAGCAGCAACTACAACGCCATCGACCCCAACCTCTTCGTCGACGGCGACGGCAAGTGGTGGCTGTCCTTCGGCTCGTGGTGGTCGGGGCTGAAGATGATCCGCATCGACCCGTCCACGGGCAAGCAGTACGCGGGCGACAAGACCGTCTACAGCATCGCCTCCCGGCCCACCGGCACCAAGGCCGTCGAGGGGCCCACGGTCGTCAAGCGCAACGGCTACTACTACCTGTTCGCCTCGTACGACACCTGCTGCGCGGGCACCAGCTCCACGTACAAGATCAAGGTCGGCCGCGCCACCAGCCCCACGGGACCGTACCTCGACAAGAACGGGGTCAACATGATGAACAACGGCGGCTCGGTGGTGCTGGAGTCCCACGGCCGCTACATCGGCCCCGGCGGGCAGTCGGTCATGGGCGACGTCGACGGTGACCTGCTCGTCTACCACTACTACGACGGCCAGGACAACGGGGCCCCGAAGCTCGGCGTCAACCTGCTGAGCTGGAGCGGGGGCTGGCCGACCGCGTACTGATCATGACCTGACATGAACCTGACGGTTCGAGGAGGTGTACCAAGGGCAAATCTGGAGACGGATCACGAAGGTCCTACGCGCGTAGCGCCCCCGCCCCTCGGCGACGAGAGACGGGGGCGCTACGGCACATCACCGACAGAAAGCAGAGATCCATGACGCAAGACCGCACCTGGAACAGACGCCGGTTACTGATGCTCGGCGGCGGCGCCGCGGCGGGCGCCGCGCTCGGCCTGGGCGCCAAGGTGGCCACCGCGAGCGAGGCCGCGCCCACGGCTGTACCGACGTCCCCGCGCTTCCAGCTGACTGAGCCCTCGTACGACCTCTTTCGCCATGCGTCGCTGCACAACGCGAGGGTCCAGCAGTCCTTCACCTTCGACAACGTCAACCGGCGCCTGTTCGTGGCCCAGCTCAAGGACGGCTCCGCGGACAGCAGCGGCGATCTGTGCATCACCCAGCTGGACTTCTCCGGCAACGAGCTCGGCTATATGTATCTGCTCGGCTTCGGACACGCCGTGTCCATCGGCGCGCAGGCCGTGGGGTCGGACACCTATCTGTGGACCGAGGTGGACGTCAACAGCGGCGCCCGCGGCAAACGGCTGGCCCGCTTCCGCTGGAGCAGCGGGACGACCCTGTCCAACACCTCCTCCGCCCTGACCAAGCACTCGCCCGTCTCCGACGCGACGGAGACCACCTGCGCGATCGACCCGGTGAACAACCGGATGGCGATCCGCTATCTGAACACCGCGGGCAGCAGGCGGTACGCGATCTTCAATGTGAACGAGGTCGCGGCCGGGAACTACGCCAACCGACTGGCGGACTTCGCCCAGCCCAGCGACTCCGCCGTCTTCCAGGGCTATGCGCTCTACGGCTCCTACGTCTACCAGCTGACCGGCACCGCCTACGGCGCCGACAACCCGTCCCCCGGCAACGCCTACGTCTCCAGCGTCAACGTCAACACCGGCGCGCTGACCCAGAAGGCCTTCACCCAGGCGGGCTCCACGCTGACCTACCGCGAACCCGAAGGCATGGGGGTGTACCGGACGGCCGCGGGGGAGGTCCGGCTCTTCCTGGGCTTCGCCTCCGGTGAGGCGGGCGACCGCCGCAGCAACATCTTCTACAAGAACGTCCTCGTCTGAGCCGAGGCTCAGCGGGCCGGGCTCCCGCCCGGCGACTCGTATCGGCAGTCGCCGGGCGGGAGCCCGTATGCGCCGTCGGCGTAGCTCCGGGCGCTCCGGGTACCCGAGGGAGGTCCGTCCGCCGACGAAGGGAACCGGCAGTGACTGACCGACGACTGGAAGCCCCCGGGGACCACATCGACGCCGTACCGCGGGACCTGCCCGACCAGCAGGCGCACGACGGCCCGGACCCCCTGGACGTGGACAGCCCCCCGGCGCGGTACAGCCCGCCCGAGGACCCCGACGACGTGCCCGATGTGGACGAGTCCGGCACCGGGCGGCGGGGGAGCCCCCGGAAGTCCGGGAGCCCGCGCCCGGACCATCCGATTCCGGATGAGCCATCCGGGTGAAACCTCGCAAAAGCTGCGAATATAAAGGGTAGGGACAACCGAACGAACCGCTCAAACGGCTCAGCGAAAGCGAAGAAGGTGCCCGCCATGGCCAGCGTGGAATGGCACGCCGAGCACGTAATGGTGAACCTCACCGGAATCTCGCGGGACGACGCCGACGTGGTCTTCGACGTACTGCACCGCTGCTACCGCTCCGACGACGCGTACGCCGGCCTGCCGGAGCATCCGCTCGAAGGACACCCAATGGTGTGGACCTCGACCTTCGAGGTGACCCCGACCCACCCGGAGCCCGAGCCCACCGCACTGACCGCGCCCATCACGGCCGATCTGCAGGGCTGCCCGTGCCAGGTGGAGCTGATGCGCGAGGTCCTGGCCCGCGCCTTCGCCATCGAGGACCATGGCAAGGTGCCGGGCGACCAGGAGCGCGAGGTGGAGCTCCGGCTGGTGAGCCGGTAGGACGCGCGGTACGAGGGCGGAGGCGGCGCCTCAGACCCCGACGGTGCCGTCGACGCCCTCGCGCAGAAAGTCGGCGTGGCCGTTGTGCCGCCCGTACTCCAGGATCATGTGGAGCATCACCGTGCGCAGCGATACGTCCTGCCCCCACCGCTCGGCGTGGACCGTCACGTCCAGCGACTCGGCCGCAGCCTCGATCCGCCGTGCGTGCTCCACCTCCGCCTGCCAGGCCGCGAACGCCTCGGCCCGCGTGGCCTCCCGCGCGTCGTAGGCCGCCTGGAAGTCGAACGAGTCCGACCAGACGAGCGGGATGTCCTCGCCGCCCAGCACCCGGCGGAACCAGTTGCGCTCCACCTCGGCCATGTGCCGCACCAGCCCGAGCAGCGAGAGCGTCGAGGGCGGCATCGACTGACGCCGAAGCTCCTCGTCGGACAGGCCGTCGCACTTCTTGGCGAGGGTCGCCCGGTGGAAGTCGAGGAAGCCGCGCAGCGTCTCGCGCTCGTCAGCGGTGGTGGGTATGCGGGGGCGTTCGGTGGTCACGGGTGGGTCCCTTTCGTACGGGCTGATGCTCGCGGAGGCTTTCAGTCCAGCTCGACGAACCGGCTCGCCCACGTCTCGAACTGTTCGTAGGGTTCCTTGAGCCCGGCCCGGAGCGCGTCGAGGTCCGGCGGTCGCAGCCCGAAGGTCTCGTTCAGCCAGGTGAGGTATTCCTGGTGGCCCTCGGTGTGCTGCTCGACCAAGTCGGGGTTCAAGGTCTCGTTGTCGATGGCCAGGAGCTGGAACAGCTCCAGCAGATTCCGCGCGACGATGTAGAGGTCTCCTTCGTCGCCGACGAAGACGACGGGCAAGGTGGCGAGGTCGGTCCGATCGTCACAGCGCCAGAGGGCGTAGTGGGAACCGGAGCGGGTGGCCAGCGCGAAGGGGATGAAGCCGTCCAGGAACTCCGGATCCTCCGACCAGGTGTGCAGACCGGCGTTCACGCCGTACTCGCGTAGTTCGAACCCGTCCGAGTACCAGACCCGGCCGATCCGGTTTTCGAACTCTTTGAGCAGGTTCAGTTCCGGTATGGGTGAGTAGACGTCACTCAATTCGATGCCCCCGTGTCTCAGTTGCCGCGACAAACGCTCTCCGGTCGAGGCAAGTGAATCATGCGTCGGCCGGCGGTCGTCGAGCCAGTTGCCGTGGAAGCCGAACGGCACCCGGGCCGGCAGCTGGACCGTGGCGACGGGACCCGCGGCGAGGTCGTCCGCGTCCAGGACGACCAGGTCGCTGCGGTCGGTGGCGGCGTCGGCCGGGTTCGGCCCGTTGCGCAGATACCAGCCGGCCAGCTCGGGCGGGATCGTGCCGGTCACCGGCAGGTCGTGGGCGCTGAGTTCCTCGGTGACCGGGGCGTAGTTCCCGGCGAGGTGCCGCGGGGTCATCGGGTCGGGCGGGGTCATCAGGCCGGCTGCCCGGCCTTGGCCTGGACGTGGGCGACGTAGCGGATGGTGAAGGCCATCGGGACGGCGAAGCCGGCGATCTGGACGAGCGTGGCGGGGGTCGAGTGCCCGTGTCCGGCGTGCGCCTCGAAGGCGAGCGCGAGGGCGGTCAGGGCGAAGGCCGCGGTCCATGCGGCGGTGATGACGACGTTGATCCGGATGAACGGCTTGAGTTCCCAGAGCTCGCGCGGGGTGGTGCGCTTGGCGATGCCCAGGGTGAACGGCTTGCCGATGGCCAGCGAGGCCCCGGCGATGGCCGCCAGCGTGCCCGAGGAGAGGGCCCCGGAGTAGTCGTGCGCGCCCGAGTCGTGATCGGTGAAGGCGATCACCGCCAGTACGGCGAAGAAGGCCGCCGAGCCCAGCTCGATGATCAGCGCGTCGAGCCCGACCCCGGCCCGTACCTGCTGGCCGATCAGCGCCACCGCGACCACCAGCGCGGCCGGCGCGCCCCACTGCCAGCTCCCGGAGGGCAGCACGGCGAAGACGATCCACGGCAGAAACGTACGCAGGTAGGACATGACCACTCCGTTTCGAGGTCCCTCTTCTGACATGTCAAAACTAGAAGGTCCGGCTGCGACATGTCAATTCTGGAATGTAGGGTGGAGGCATGAGCCTTCGACACGCACTGCTCGGCCTTCTCTCGGAGCGCCCCGCCAGCGGATACGACCTGCTCAAGCGATTCGAGACCTCGCTGGCCACCGCCTGGCCCGCGACCCAGAGCCAGATCTATACGGAGCTGACCAAACTGGCGGCCGGCGGACTGATCACGGTGGCGGCCGAAGGGCCGCGCGGCCGCAAGGAATACGCCATCGCCGACGAGGGGTTGGCTGAGCTGCGGCACTGGCTGACGGAGACCACACCACAGCGGAACACCCGCAGCGACATTCTGCTGCGGGTGTTCTTCCTCGGGGTGCTCGAGCCCGAGCAGGCGCGCGCATACCTGACCGGGCTCGTCGAGATGTCCGAGCGCGGGCACGAGGAGCTGTGCCGGCTGGAGGAGTCCATCGACTGGGGTGATGACGATCTGTCGGTCTACGGCCGGATCGCGCTGGAATACGGCCTGCGGTTCAACGCCATGCGGCGCGAATGGGCCGAGTGGGCGGCCGGTCAGATCGGAAGCTGAACAAGTGGTCGTCGGGCGGAGGTGGGCGCTGACGTAGGGGCCCGGCACCCTGGGCCCGTACGGGGCGGCCCAGGGGCGGATCGGGGCTCGCCCCGATGCGTGGTCCGGGCCGACTCGCGGAGGGTGGGCGTTGTCACGCCGGTTCGGGCCGCGACGCGGCCCCGTAGGACAAGGAGGCCCCGCCACATGGCCACGCTTCGGACTTCTCGCTCCGCCATCACCTTGTCGCCGTCCCTGACCCGCCGTCGCGCCCTGCTCGCGGCGGGCGCGGGCGCGGGGGCGGTGGCCGTCGGGGCCGGGCTCGCGTCGGCGCCCGGCGCCTCGGCCGATACGAAGCGGAGGGGCAAGGGCGGGCCGCCGACGGAGGGGCGGATCGACACGCACCACCACGCATTACCGGACGCCATGCGCGCGTGGGCCATCGAGGCCGGGCTGCTCCCGCCCGAGGGCGGGCCGGACTGGGCGCGTTGGACCCTCCGCGAGACGCTGGAGGTGATGGAAGCCAACCGCATCGCGGCCGGTGTCGCCTCCGCCCCGGTGCCGTCCGTGGCCTTCCGCGATCGGGCGGTGGCGAAGGACGGCGTCCGGGTGTTCAACGAGTCCCTGGCGGGCGGCACCGAGCTGCCGGGGGTGTCCGAGGCCATCGGGGACTTCCCGCTCGACACCACCCGGGCGGCGCTCAACCTGATCGCCACCGGCACCCTCGACCGCTACCCCGACCTGTCGATCATCCTGTCCCATGCCGGCGGTTTCCTGCCGTACGTGGCCGGGCGGGCCATCTCCGCCGGACGGCAGGGGGAGGGCCCCGACCCCGAGGCGGTCCGCAGAGCACTCGGCTGCTTCTACTTCGACACCGCCCTTCCGCTGTCCCCGTACGCCACCCCGACCCTGCTGGCCGCCGCCGACCCGACCCGCATCCTGTGCGGGAGCGACTGGCCGGCCAGGCCCGCCCGCGAAGTGGGTGCCATCACCGCGGACTTCGACCGCGACCCTGCCCTTGACCACCGTGCCCGCCGACGCATCAACCGGGACAACGCGCTTCGCCTCCTCCCCCGCCTCGCGGCCCGGCTGAGGCGCGGAGGTTCAAGATCCAGAGTCACCGTTGAAAATCATGTACAGCGCCTCGTGCGGGCCGACGACCAGGAGCCGTCGGGCGTCCTCGTACACGTCGATCGAGTGGTCGTCGGTCCGCCAGAACCCGCCGTCCTCGTCGGCGTCGGCCCATATGAGCATCCGGCGCTCCGGGCCGCCGACCCGCTCCAGGGGGCGGGCCAGGAGCTCGTCCAGGAGGGCGTCGACCAACGGGCCGGACGCATCGGACGTCTCGCGGCACTGGTGGCGGCAGGCGCGGCGGAACGCCTCGACCTCGGTCAGGAAGGCGGCGGTGTCCAGGGAGTGCAGCTGGTCACCCAGCATCCACAGGCTCGTGGCCGATTCGCCGGGGGCGCCGAGGGTGGTGCAGTCCTGGGCCGGGTAGTCGCCCCGTCCCTCGCTGTCGATGTTGTCGATCTGATCCTGGGTCGGGATCAGATGGGACGGGCCGAACCAGGCGCCCGCCCCGTAGTCGTAGTAGACCCCCAGGTAGGTGTCGTCGTACTCCTCGCACCAGGACGTGGACTCCCACCACTCCCGCACCTCGTCGAGGTCGGCGGCCTGCTCCGGATCGAGTCCGTGAGGCTGCCAGCCGACGCTGAACGCGGCGCGCCCGTCGCACTTCAAGAGGGCCGCGAGAACTGTCCCGGCACACAAGGCGCGCACCTTCGCCTCGGCGACGCCGTGCTCCTCGGGGGCGACCCGGACGCCGTCCGGGCAGGCGGCGAAGGAGCATGCGGCGTGGCGCGGTTCGCCACGCCCCTCCCGCTCCCGACGCGGTACGACGCTGATGCGCAGCGCCGCGTCGTACTCGGTCTCCCACGCCAGCACCACATGCGTCTCGTCGGGCACGACCGCGCCGGTGACCGGGTCCACGACCGTCACGAGCACCGCTTCCCGCCCCTGGGAGAGGATCAACTCGCGCAGGTCGGCGATGAGCAGTTCAACGCGTCGGGATGGAACGCTGCTGCCCGCCAGCAGGGCCCGCTCCACGGCGGAGGCCGCCTCTGCCACGGCGATGGCCCGGCAGGCGTGTGGGTCACGCCTCGTGCCGTTCGTATGCTCCATCGCCGGGAAGAGTCCGGTCTTCACGAGTGCGTCGGGTCGCATCATCCAGGGTTCGTTCGGCTCCGGCCGGATGTCCGTGAGCACCATGGGTGCGTCGGGGGCGTCAGGGGCGTCCTCGCTGAGCCAGCGGTCGATCAGATGGACCCGCACCGCGACATCGAGCTGTTCGTTCCAGTCCTCGGCGAGAAGGTTTCCCTTCGGGGCCTCGTGCTCGGGATGCTGAAGGAACTCTTCGACGTCAGGGCTCAACACACGTACCTCCTGGGGCAGATGGCAGCACCAACAGGAAGTCTCTCGCACGCCTCCGACAGCGGGCCGGGCGCTTCCGGGCCGCACGAGGCGTTGACGCGTGGGGAACGGAGATCTTACCGTCTCGTTCGAAGTCACGATCGGTATCCGAGATATCGGACAAGCGCGCGCCAGCGCAGGAGAGAGACGCCGCAATGCAGCCGACGACCCCCAGCAACCGCACCCCCGCCGAGACCCCTGCCGACACCCCCGCTCCCGCCCCACCGGCCCGCTTCACCCTCGACCCCGCCTTCGCCGTGGGCGACGTCGACCCGCGTGTGTTCGGGTCGTTCGTCGAGCACCTGGGCCGCTGCGTCTACACCGGCATCTACGAACCCGGCCACGCCACCGCCGATGAGGCCGGTCTGCGCACCGACGTCCTGGAGCTGATCCGCGAGCTGGGGGTCACCGTCATCCGCTATCCGGGCGGCAACTTCGTCTCCGGCTACAAATGGGAGGACGGCGTCGGCCCCGTCGACGAGCGCCCGCGCCGACTCGACCTGGCCTGGCGGTCGACCGAGACCAACCGCTTCGGCCTCGGCGAGTACATCGACTTCCTCCGCAAGGTCGACGGCGAGCCGATGATGGCCCTCAACCTCGGCACCCGTGGCGTCGCCGAGGCGCTGGAGCTGCAGGAATACGCCAACTTCCCGTCCGGCACCGCCCTGTCCGACCGCCGTGCCGCACACGGCGACAAGGACCCGTACGACATCCGGCTGTGGTGCCTGGGCAACGAGATGGACGGGCCCTGGCAGACCGGCCACAAGACCGCCGAGGAGTACGGGCGGCTGGCCGCCGAAACCGCCCGCGCGATGCGGCAGATCGACCCGGACGTGCAGCTGGTGGCCTGCGGCAGCTCCTCGCAGTCCATGCCGACCTTCGCCGAGTGGGAGGCGACGGTCCTGCAAGAGGCGTACGAGCTCGTCGACTACATCTCCCTGCACGCCTACTACGAAGAGCTCGACGGCGACCGCGACTCCTTCCTCGCCTCGGCCGTCGACATGGAGTCCTTCATCGAGAACGTGGTCGCCACCTGCGACCACGTGGGCGCCCGGCTCAAGTCCAAGAAGAAGATCAACCTCTCCTTCGACGAGTGGAACGTCTGGTACCAGACCCGCTTCCAGGGCGAGGAGCCGCCCAACTGGGACGAGGCGCCGCGGCTCCTGGAGGACAACTACTCCGTCACCGACGCCGTCGTCTTCGGCTCGCTGCTCATCGCGCTGCTGCGCCACGCCGACCGGGTCACCGTCGCCTGCCTCGCCCAACTCGTCAACGTCATCGCGCCGATCATGACCGAGCCGGGCGGCCCGGCCTGGAAGCAGACCACCTTCTTCCCGTTCGCGCAGGCGTCGCGTTACGGGCGCGGGCGGGTCCTCCAGGTCAGCGTCGACAGCCCGACGCACGAGACGGCCAAGTACGGCGAGGTGCCGCTGCTGCACGCCACCGCCGTCGCGGACGAGGAGACCGGCGAGGTCACCGTCTTCGCCGTCAACCGCGACCAGACGCGACCGCTGCCGCTGGCGGTGGACCTGCACGGCCTGTCCGTATCCCGGATCGTCGAACACAGCGTCCTCGCGGACGCCGACCCCGAGGCCCGCAACACCCTGACCGAGCCCGAGCGCGTCACCCCGCACGCCGCGACCGGCACGGCCCTGGACGGCGGGGTGCTGCGGACCACGCTGGAGCCGATGTCCTGGAACGTCATCCGGCTGGCGTGAGCGGGGCGGTCAGCGCCGCGCGGTAGGCAGCCTCCGGCTGCGCGCCTTCGAGGACGGTCCCGTCCTCGAAGGCGACGTACGGTACGGCGTCGACCTGGACGCCGAGCGCGCGTACGCGGTCCAGTTCGGCGCGCAGCGCGGCTGTGCCGCTGTGGTCGTCGGCGTCGGTGGCCGCCACCACCCCGGTCTCGGCGGCCAGCCGGGCCAGGGTGGTGCGGTCGGAGATCAGCAGCCCATCGGTGAAGTACGCCCGGAACAGCCGCTCCGCCATCCGCTCCCCGACCCCCTGCGCGGACGCGCGGGCGACCAGCCGGTGAGCCTCGAAGGTGTTGGTGAACAGGGCGCGTTCGAAGCGCAGCTCCAGACCGTCCGCCACGCCGAAGGAGGTGTCGGAGGCGACCTGCCGTACGAACGCCTCGCCCCGGGTCCGCCTCCAGACCTCGAACAACGGCTCACCACCGGCGGAGGGCGCGTCGGGCTCGGCTTGGAAGGGGCGGATGGTCAACTCGGCCTCGCCGCCGGCAGCGCGGGTGAGGCGGGTGAAGCCCAGGTAGCAGCGGACACAGGCGAGGTCCAGGGCGATCTCAACACGGCGTTCGGTTCGCATGCCCATCAGCCTCGGCGCTGCGCGAGGGAACAGGAAGAGCAAGCCTCGTCCTGGTAAAAGCGGTACCAGGCTGGGTGCGGGACGCCCGCCGCCCGCGACCGGATACTGAACCGATGAGCGGAACAGGGAGCGGTGACGGGAACACCGGAAGCCTGGCCGGGGACGACGGACGCCCGAGCGGGAACACTGGACGCGAGGGCGGGAACACCGGACACCCCGGCGGGGACGGCGCGGCCGGCGACCTCGCGGGCGCGCTGCGCCGCTGGCGCGACCGGCTCGACCCGGCGACGGTCGGCCTGCCGGCCGGACGCGTGCGCCGCGCGCCGGGGCTGCGGCGCCAGGAGTTGGCCCAGCTCGCGGGGATGTCCGTCGACTACGTCATCCGTCTCGAACAGGGCCGCGCGACCTCCCCGTCCCCCCAGATCCTCACCGCCCTCGCCCGAGCCCTACGGCTGTCCGAACCGGAACGCCGCCACCTGTTCCTCCTCGCGGGCCGGCCCGCGCCCACCACCGACCGCATCTCGTCCCACCTCACCCCCGGCGTCCAGCGCATGCTCGACCAGATGCGGGCCACCCCGGTCGGGGTGTACGACGCGGCGTGGACCCTGATCGCCTGGAACCAGCTGTACGCCGCGCTGCACGGCGATCCCTCCGGGCGCTCGGAACGCGAGCGCAACGTCCTGTGGCGCCACTTCACCGGGCGCCCCGACCGCGTGACCCACACCCCCGAACAACAGGCCCGCTTCGAAACCGCCACCGTCGCCGACCTGCGCTCCGCGACCGCCCACTACCCCGCCGACCGGCCGTTGCGCACCCTCGTCGCCGACCTGCGCCGCACCAGCGACCACTTCGCCCGGCTCTGGGACTCGCACGCGGTCGGCAGCCACACCATGGACACCAAGACCGTCCACCACCCCGACGTCGGCCCGCTCGTCCTCGACTGCGACGTCCTCAACGCCCCCGGCAGCGACCTCCACGTCGTCATCCACACCGCCGCCCCGGGCACGGATGCGGCGGACAAGCTGAGCCTGCTCGCGGTCATTGGTATGCAGACGATGGCGGAGCCCGGTAGTGGACCCTTCACCGGATTGGGTGATCGGGCGGGGGATTGTCAGTCCGGACGACTACGCTGAGTGGCAGGATCGGCCCTCGGCAGGAGGCATACGGTGACCATCATGATCGATCGCCCGACGGAGACGATAAAGGCATCGAGTGGGGGAGAGGCATCGAAGGCGGGGTCCTTCGAGGACCTTTGCAGGCTGCTGCCCGAGTTGCACGTGCCCGATGGCTACCGGGCGGAAATCATCAGGGGGAGCATCGTCGTGTCGCCGTGGTCTCAGGGGTACTACGCGCCGATCATCTGGGCGATCTGTGAGCACCTGCAGCCCTTCGCACCGGAAGGGCACAAGGCTGCGAGCACTCCGTACCTCTTCACGTTTCCCGAGTCGGAGCGTGGCTATGGGCCGGACATCTACGTAGCCGACGTGGCGGCCTTCCGGACCACGTCCCGCTATATCCCTGGTGACGCCCTCTCTCTCGTCGCCGAACTCACCTCGATCGCGACCCGTGCCAACGACCTGAGTGACAAGGCAGAGGTCTCCGGCAAGAGCGGCGTGCCCGTGTACCTGCTGCTCGACATGCAGAACGAGACGACGACCGTCTTCTGGACGCCGTCTCCGAGGGGCTATGTCTCCCACCTCACCGTGCCGTTCGGGGAGAAGGTGCACATCCCCGCTCCGTTCGACTGCGAGCTCGACACCGCGGCTTTCGTGGCCTCCGAAGACGAAGACGAATCGTAAGACGTGTGTGCCTGACCCCGTCGGGGCCAGGCACACTCGGTCCGTCTCGCTGCCGTCTCGCGGCGATCCCCGCTAAACGACCAGCCAGAGCAGACTCGTCAGCAGGAAGCCCGCCACGCCCATCGCCGTCGTCAGGACGGTCCAGGTGCGCAGGCCGTCGCCGACCTCGAGGCCGACCAGGCGGGTGAACATCCAGTAGCCGGCGTCGTTGATGTGCGAGACCGACAGGCCGCCCGCGCCCATCGCCAGGCAGACCAGGGCCAGTTGCTGCGGGGACAGGTCGGTGCGCTGGAGCAGCGGAGTGATCAGGCCGGCCGTGGTGACCAGGGCCACTGTGGTGGAGCCCTGTACCGCGCGCAGCAGCATCGTCATCGCGAAGGCCAGGGCCAGCAGCGGCAGGCCCGTACGGTCCAGGACGTCGGCCACGGCGTCGCCGATGCCGGTCTTCACCAGCACCTTGCCGAAGACACCGCCCGCACCCGCCACCAGGATCACCATGGCCACGCCCGGCAGCGCCGAGCCCATGACCTCGGAGATACGGGCGCTCGACCAGCCGCGCCGGGCGCCCAGGAAGTACGCGGCGAGCGCCGCCGCGACGAGCAGGGCGACCATCGGGGCGCCCAGGACGGTGAGGACGGCGCGGAGGGTGGAGCCCTCGGAGAGGAAGTTGGTGCCGATGGTGCCCAGGAGGATGAGGACGATCGGGGTGACGATCAGGGACACCACCATGCCGAACGACGGCGGGTTCTCCGCGCCCTCGACCGCGCCCTCGACCGGGCCCACGACGGCACCCTTGGGCGCGCGTTCGGAGTCGGCCCCGGCCCCGGACCCGTGCTCGGACCCGGCCCCGTCCCCGGACCCGCCCCCTTCGCCGAACACCTTCGCGTACACATCCGCCGTCATCGGGTACTCGCGGCGCGTCATCCGCTTGGCGAGCAGATAGCCCAGCAGGATCACGACCGCCGTCACCGGAATGCCGAACAGCAGCACCCAGCCCTGGTCGGCCCCGATCGTCGTGGCCGCCGCCACCGCGCCCGGGTGGGGCGGCAGGAAGGCGTGCACGGTGAGCATCGCCGCGCCCATGGGCAGGGCGTACACCAGCAGCGGCTTGCGCGACGCGCGGGCCACGCCGTACGCGATCGGCATCAGGATGATCAGGCCGACCTCGAAGAAGACCGGGATGCCGAGCAGAAACCCGGCCGCGGTGAGCGCGAGCGGGGTGCGGCGTTCGCCGAAGCGGTCCATGAGCGAGTGTGCCAAGGACGCGGCGCCGCCGGACAGTTCGATGATGCGGCCGATCATCGCGCCGAGGGCGATGATCGTGGCTATGTGGCCGAGCGTCGAGCCCATGCCCTCTTCGATGGTGGCCACCAGCTCCGCGGCCGGGACGCCGGCCGTGAGCGCCACACCGATGGACACCACGACCAGGGCGACGAAGGGCTGGATCTTCGCCTTGATGATCATGAGCAGCAGGAGGGCCACGCCCACCGCCGCCACCGTCAGAAGCGCGCCGTGGCTCATCGGCCTTCTCCTCTCGGGGACAGGACCGTCACGATGGAGGAGTCGTCGCGGGCCGCGAGCCCGGCCCGCTCGCCCAGCAGGTACAGCTGCTCGGCGGCGGAGGCCAGCGGCACCGGCACATGCGCGTTCTTCGCGATGCCGGTCACGATGCCCATGTCCTTGACGAAGATGTCGAGGCGGGAGCGGACCTCGACGGAGTCCGCGCCGCCATCCCCGTACACCTGCGCCATGCGCGGACCGCGGTCGGCGAACATGAACGAGCCCGCCGCGCCCTGGCTCAGGCTGTCGATCACGGTCTGCGGGTCGAGGCCGAGGCCGCGCGCGAGGGCCACGGCCTCGGCGGCGGCGGCGATGTGTACGCCCGCGAGCAGCTGGTTGATGGCCTTCAGGGCCTGGCCGTCGCCGGGCTTGTCACCGATGACCGTCAGGGTGGAGGCGAGCCGGTCCAGCACCGGACGGGCCACCTCGAGGGCGGCCGGCTCCGCGCCGACGACGATCAGCAGATCGCCGTTCCCGGCGCGGGTCGGGCCGCCGCTGACCGGGGCGTCCACGAGCCGTACGGCCGTGCCCCGCTCGGCGAGCGCGGTGGCGGTCGACCGGGCGGCCTCCGGGCCGACGGTGCTGGTGAGCACCACCACGGCCCCGGCCTTCAGCTTCTCGGCGGCGCCCGACTCGCCGAACAGCGCGCCGTCGACCTGGGCCTGGTCGCGTACGGCCAGCACGACGACGTCGGCGTCGCGGGCCGCGTCGGCGGGGGTGGCGGCCTCGGTGGCCCCGTGTTCGACGGCGAGCGCGCGGCGCTCGGCCGCGATGTCGAACACGGCCACCGGGAACGCCCCGGCCAGCCGCTGAGCCATGGGCAGCCCCATGGCGCCCAGTCCGATGACGGCGGTACGGGGTGTGGATGTTGCTGGGGAAGCGGATGTGGACATACGGGTTCCTTGGGAGGGAGGGGGAGGGGACGAGAAAAGGGCATGAGGGGGCACAGCGGGGCTGTCGCCGCTGGAGGACACCCACGCCCAGCGGTGACCGGGGGAGGGGGATCCGTGAGGAGGAGGCGCCCGGGCCGGCGCGGGTCGCGCCCGGCCCGGGCTGCGTTGCGGAGGGGGTGGGGTTACGTCGGCTGCGTCGTCGAGGGGGTCGGCGACAGCTTCTGCGTGATCCGGAGCGCGGTCGCCGCGACCGCATCCCGCCCCGCGGCCCACGTCGACACCACGTCCGAGCCGGACAGCGCCCCGGGCAGCGCCGAGGACACCGCCGCCAAGTACGCCCGCCGCAGCTCCGCGTTGACGTTCACCTTCGCCACACCGCGCCGTACCGCCCCGAGCAGCTGCTCCTCGGGCAGCCCGCTCGCGCCGTGCAGTACGAGAGGTACGGGGACGGCATCGCGGATGCGCGCCAGACGGTCCAGATCGAGTCGTACGGGCTCGGCCGTGAAGCCGTGGACGTTCCCGACCGCGACCGCCAGCGCGTCCACGCCCGTCGCGGCCACGAACTCCGCGGCCTGCTCCGGGTCGGTCATGGAGCCGCCGGCGGCGCGGGCGTCGGTCGAGACGTCCTCGTCGCCCGCCAGCGCGCCCAGTTCGGCCTCGACCCAGACGCCCGCGGCGTGGGCCCGCTCGACGGCCTTGCGGGTGAGCGCCACGTTCTCGGCGAAGGGGAGGTGCGAGCCGTCGACCATGACGGAGGTGTAGCCCGCCTCGACGCAGGCCGTGATCTCCTCCAGGTCCCGGCTGTGGTCCAGATGCACGCCGAGCGGGGCTTCCGAACGCCGGGCCGCGTCGAGGGCGAGGGCCATCAGGGCCTCGCGGCCCGCGTGTTTGAAGGCGCTCGACCCGGCCTGGAGCAGCACCGGCCGCCCGGCGGCCTCGGCCGCGGCGACGATGCCCTGGACGGTCTCGAGGTTGTAGGCGACGAAGCCCGGTATCGCCCGGCCCTCGCGGGCGGCGGCGGTCAGGGCGTCGGTTCCGTGCAGCAGCATCATCGGCTCCGGAGCAGGTCGATGGCGTCGGCGAGGGCGTTGTCGTCGCCGACGTTGCCGGCGAAGACGATGTACGGGATGCCGACGCTGGGGCCGGACTCGGGCTCCCACAGCGAGACGATGCCGGGGAGCAGGGTGCCGCGCGCCCAGGCCCGGCGGATCTCCAGGCCCTCGGTCGCGATATCGCTTGAGGTGATGCCGCCCTTGGCGACGACGAACGCGGGCCGCCGCCCGGCGGTGATGGCCCGTACGGTCTCGACCAGTGCGGCGGACACATCGCGGGCGATGGCGAGCGAGTCGTCCGCGTCGGCGCCGGTGACGAGCGAGCGGGTGGTACGCACCACGACCTCGCTCTCCTCCAGCGCCCTGGCGCAGGCTCGCGCCACCTCGGCGATATGCGCGGCGCGGCGCTCTTCGTCGAGCAGGGCGTGGACGTCGAGTTCGAACTCGGCGATCCCGCCGCGTTCGCGCAGCCGGTCCAGCTGGCGGGTGGTGAGCCCGACGTGCGAGCCGACGGCGATCAGGCCGTGGCCGTGGCCCTGGCCCTGGCCCGCCGGGGCCGCCGCGTCCCGCCCCGCCCGAAGCTCCTGCGCCGTCAGCGGGGCGCGGGCGGCCTGGCCCGCGCGGGCTCGTACGAAGGAGGGGCCGCAGCGGTACAGCAGCCGGGCGCCGGTGGCCTCCGCCGTGGCCGAGGCGAGGGCGAGGACGCGCAGATCGTCGTCGGTCAGGGCGTCCGCGACGGCCGTCCGGCCCTCGCGCAGCGAGCCCAGCAGCCCGGCCACGTGCTCGGGGCCGCGCACCCGCAGGTCCTCCAGGGTGATGCGCAGCACGCCGGCTGCGGCCACCCGGCCGCCGGTCTTCTCCTCGATCCACTCCGGGAGGCGGGAGTTGGCGTAGCCGAAGGTGGCGTCGCGCGCGAACTCGCTCTGCCCGACCGGCAGCATCCCCTCCGCCGTACGCATCCAGTGGACCGAGTCGGCGGTGAGCCGCCCGGCCTCGATGTACGCGGGGACGAGGACGACACCGTCCACGGGCACCTCGTCGGCCAGGACGTCCGTCTCCAGCGGGAAGTGTCCGCGCAGCGTGGAGTCGCCGCGGCTGGCGAGTACGTAGCCGATGCCCTCGGCGGCCGATGCCTGCGCCAGGGCGCGGACGACCTCGCGGTTGCGGGCGGCGGCGGCGTCCGGGGCGAGGCTGCGGGTGTTGGTGAGCACGAAGAAGGCCGTGCTGTCCTGGCGCAGCGCCCACCGCAGGTCCTCGACCGTCCAGGTGGTGAGGACGGGCACATCGGCCACGGTCTGGGTGCCGGTCGGGTCGTCGTCGAGCACGACCAGGCGGCGGTCCGCGGCGAGCGCGGCGGTCACCTCGGCGGGGGTCACCGCGCGGGGCGGGGGCAGCTCGTGCGCCTCGGGGAAGTGGAGGGTCTGGGACATGGGTGGATCTACTTTCGTGCGGTTCCGGGCAGGCCGGGAGTGTCCGGGCAGGCTGGGGCCGTGGTGTGGCGCCCTCTGGTGTGGCGGTCAGGGTGCGCCCGGAAAGTGGTACTCAGGGGCGGGGCGGAGTGGAGTGGGCTCAGGCGTCCGGTTGCCCGGCGACCCGCATGACGTGCGTACGCAGATCGTCCGTCGTCTGCGCCATGTGGTCGTCCATCGCGCGCCGGGCCTTCTCCGGATCCGCCGCGCGCAGCGCCTCCAGGACGGCCTCGTGGTGCTGGATGGCGTTCGTACGGATCTGGGGCACGGCCGAGGTCTGCCGCCGGCCCTCGACGAGCAGCCTGCCGAAGGGTTCGAAGAGCAGGGGTACGAAGGCGTTGCCGGAGGCCCGCATCACCACGTCGTGGAAGGCGATGTCCGCCTCGACGAACTGCTCGGTGTCCCCGGCCCGCGCGGCGGCCCGCATCTCCTCCAGCAGCTCGTCGAGTTGCGCCAGGTCGTCGTCCGAGCGCCGGGTGGCGGCCAGCTGGGCCGCCCCGACCTCGATCATCCGCCGCGCCTCGATCAGCTTCTCGGAGACCGCGCCGCCGGTCCGGGGCCCGGCGGCCGCGGCGCGGATCATCGGTTCGAGCGCGGTCCACTGGTCGGGCGTGTTGACGTAGGTGCCCCGGCCGCGGTGGATGCGGACGATGTTCTGCGCCCGCAGAACCTTGATCGCCTCGCGGAGCGTGAGCCGGCTGGCCTCGTGCTGCTCGGCCAGCACGGCCTCCGGGGGGAGCGCGGTGCCGGGCGGGTAGTGGCCGTCGATGATCGCGGACAGCAGTCGCTCGGCGATGTCGTCGGACAGCGGCATTGCTGTCGACCTCCTTGCCGTGTGCATCAGACATCAGACATCTGATGTCCCAGCGAAGGTAGGCAGGGTTTTGACCGTCGTCAACCCCTTACGGCGAAAAAGGCGGCCCCCGCCGGGCGGGGGCCGGAGTGCGGGGGCGGGCCGGTCAGGCGTCGGGGTCCACGCCGACCGTGAGGGTGCCCTTGTAGCCCGCGGAGGGCGAGGAGCCCAGCGCGGTGAGGGTCAGCAGGCCGGAGGCCGCCCCGCCGCCGTCGTAGATGCCGTCGGCGTCGAGGGTGGTGCGGGGGACGGTGTTGGTGGAGTACGGGGACAGCTTCGCGACCGCCTGGGTGATGGTCTCGGAGAAGAAGAGCTGGCCGGTGTGGATCTCGTTGCCGCCGGTGAACGAGCCGTCGGAGGTGAGCGTGACGTCGGTGTGCACCTTGAGGTGGATGTGGATGCAGCGGCCCCGGTACCACCCGGGGTAGATGCCGGTGAGCTTGGCGATCCCGTCGGTGCCGGTGAGTACGCCGCCGCGGAGGAACTTGCCGTTGTCCGGCTCCTGGTGGCCGTTGTTGCCGACGAAGCCGGAGTACTCGCCGAGCGCGTCGCAGTACCAGATCTCCACGAGCGCCTTGTTGAGGGGCGCGCAGGTGGCGTTGTCGACGACGGTGAGGTCGAGCTGGAGCGGGATTCCGGGCTTGCCCTCCGAGACGTCGGAGCGGACGAGCGCGTGCTCGAGGTAGTAGGGGCCTTCGGTGAGCTCCTTGGTGAGGGTGCAGACGGCGGCCGCCGCGGGGGCGACCCGGGGGGAAGTGGCCTGGGGCTCGGCTTCGGCTTCGGCGCGGCCGGCGGAGGCGACGGCCGCGCCCAGTCCGACGGCCGCGGCGGCGGCGCTACCGGCGATCAGTACTCTGCGGCGCCCGATGGGGGCAGGGGAGTCTGTCATGAGCACGTAAAGTAGAAGGGGTTCCTGTGCGGCCGCTGTGGGTTCGGCAAAGTCTCAACGCGTCAACAGGTCTTTAACGCCAACTCCGTGCGGCGTGAGTGATGCGATGGGCATTGGGTGAAGGGTTGTTGACGGTGACGGCAAGGGCGTTGACATCACTACAAGCGCTTACTAGCTTCGTTCCCGGTAGCTGCCCTCTGCTGGCACGGACTGACCACCCGCTTGGCAGCAGAGTCGAACACGTCAGAGAACACGTCAGAGCCGCACCTTTGGCGATCTCCACCGGCCCTAGCGACCAGCGTGCTTGCCGCTCTTCAGCAAGCGCTTGCCTCCCCTCCCGTGTGGAGATCTTCTCGGAATGAGAGGACTCCCCCCATGACAGAACAGCGCACCATCCTCCGCAGGCGCCAACTCACCGCCCTCGCCGCGGGTGTCGTGGCCGCGCTCACCCTCGGCACCGTCTCGGCGGTCTCCGCCCACGGCGCGCCATCGGGTGATGCGGCCAACACGGCCATCACGGCCGAGAACTCGCCGATCGGCTTCGGCGCGGGCACCACCGGCGGCGG
The DNA here is from genome assembly GCF_042734105.1 of Streptomyces sp. NPDC059679. NCBI lineage: Bacteria > Bacillati > Actinomycetota > Actinomycetes > Kitasatosporales > Streptomycetaceae > Streptomyces > Streptomyces sp. NPDC059679. The sequence goes on from NZ_JBHWES010000007.1 coordinate 235,358, forward strand.
CAACGCCTCCGCCACCACCGTCACCACCCTGGCCGCCTTCAAGAGCGCCGTCGCGAGCGACAGCGCGAAGGTCGTCAAGGTGTCCGGCCTCATCTCGCTGTCCGGGCAGGTCGACGTCGGGTCCAACACCACCGTGCTGGGTGTGGGCTCGTGGTCCGGGTTCACCGGCGGTGGGCTGCGGCTGAAGGGGAAGACCAACGTCGTCATCCGCAACCTGAACATCAGCAAGCCGGTCGCCCCCGCGGACGGGATCACCGTCCAGAAGTCCACGAAGGTGTGGATCGACCACAACACCTTCTCGGCCGACCGGGACCACGACAAGGACTACTACGACGGCCTGTTGGACATCAACCACGCGTCCGACAACGTCACGGTGTCCTGGAACAAGTTCGCCGACCACTTCAAGGGCAGCCTGGTCGGACACAGCGACAACAACGCGAGCGAGGACACCGGCCACCTGAAGGTGACCTACAGCCACAACTGGTTCTCCAACGTGTACTCGCGGATCCCGAGCCTGCGGTTCGGGACCGGACACTTCTACGACAACTACGTGCAGGGCGCGGAGACCGCCGTGCACCCCAGGATGGGCGCGCAGATGCTCGTGGAGAACAACGTATTCCGCGACACCAAGGTGGCGGTGACCACCAACCGCGACAGCGACGTGGACGGATACGCGGTGCTGCGCGGCAACGACCTGGGTGGCGCCGCCACCGAGATCTCCCAGGTCGGCAGCTTCACCAACCCGCCGTACTCGTACACCGCCGAGCCCGCGTCGTCGGTCGTCGGGACGGTGACCGGACAGGCCGGGGCGGGCAAGATCTGAGCACCACCCCAGTACCCCCACACCCGTACCGCCCCGCCGGAGCCGACTCCGGCGGGGCGGTACTCCCCGTAACCCTCCCGGGAGAGGACCCCACATGAGACGGGCCACACGGCTGGCAATCGCACTGACGGCGGCGCTCACCGCGGCCACGGCAGCGCTGGGCGGCGCCACATCGGCCGCGGCGTTGGACACCCCCTCCGCCGCCGCGAATGTTCCTACCGCCGCCCCCGACAGCGGCTCGTTCAATGTGCTCAGCTACAACGTGGCCGGGCTGCCCGAGGGGCTGTCCTCCAGCCACCCCGAGAAGAACACCCCGCTCATCTCGCCTCGCCTGGGCGCGTACGACCTCGTCAACGTCCAGGAGGACTTCAACTACCACGCCGCGCTGTACGCCGGCGACGACCACCCGTACCGCACCCCGACCAGCGGCGGAGTGCCCTTCGGCGACGGCCTCAACACCCTCTCCGACCTGCCGTACGACGACTTCGAGCGGGTGAAGTGGGCCACGTGCAACGGCACCGACTGCCTCACCCCCAAGGGCTTCACCCTCGCCCGCGCCCGCCTGGCCGAAGGCGTCTACGTCGACCTGTACAACGTCCACACCAACGCGGGCACGACCGCCGCCGACCTCGCCGCCCGCCGCGCCAACATCACCCAGCTCTCCGACTTCATCGCCGCCAACTCCGCCGGCAACGCGGTCATCGTGATGGGCGACACCAACACCCGCTACACCCGCGCCGAGGACAACATCCGCGACCTGACCGGCCGCAACGGCCTCACCGACGCCTGGGTCCAGCTCATCCGCGGCGGCTCCGCCCCGCCCGCCGGATCCGACGCCCTGGTCTGCGACCCGGACCACGTCACCAACACCTGCGAGGTCGTCGACAAAGTCCTCTACCGCTCCAGCCCGCTGCTCACCCTCACCGCCACCCGGTACAACAACGAACACCCGGACTTCCTCGACGCCGCCGGCGAACCGCTGTCCGACCACTACCCGCACACCGTCGACTTCTCCTGGAAGCTCCCGCAGGGCCTGCGCGCCAGCGACCAGTTCGGCGGCCCCCACGGCACGGCCTTCAACGACGCCGACGACCTCCCCGCCACCCCCGCCGCGCCCCGCACCCTCACCCTGCGCGGCGCCTCCCGCCTCGACGCGGTGTCCCTGACCCTCGACGGCGGGACCGTTTTTGCTCACGGCGGCCCCGGCGGCACCGCCACCTCCCTCACCCTCGCCCCCGCCGAACACCTCACCTCGGTCACCCTCACCCAGGGCACCAAGGACGGCCGTACCCGCCTCTTCTCCGCCGCCTTCACGACGGACGCGGGACGGCGGCTCGCGGCCGGAACGCCGACCACCGACACCGTGACGTACACCGCGCCCGCCGGGTGGCAGATCACCGGCTTCACGGGGCGTGCGGGTGATGAGATCGACAAGCTGGGAGTCGTGTACGCGCGCAAGTAAGAGGTTCACCCAGGCCAAGTAAGCTACGGCCCCATGCGTGATCTTGCGGCCGGGTTCGGCTATCTGGTGAAGGGGCAGCGCTGGGTGGCCCGGCACGGACGGTGGTGGGGGTTCGGGATGATTCCCGCCCTCATCACCCTCGTCGGGTACGCGGCGGCGCTCGTCGCGCTGTTCTTCTGGACCGACGACATCATCGACTGGGCCACCCCCTTCGCCGACGGCTGGCCCTCGCCATGGCTCGACGTCTTCCGTGGCGGGCTGTCCGTCCTCTTCGTCGGCGTCTGCCTCTTCCTCGCCATCCTCACCTTCACCGCGGTCACGCTGCTCGTCGGCCAGCCCTTCTACGAATCCCTCTCCGAACAGGTCGACATCTCCGAGTCCGGCACCGCGCCCGAGTCCGGTCTGCCGCTGTGGCGCGAGCTGTGGATCGGCCTGCGCGAGGCGATCGCGCTGGTCATACGCGTCGCGCTGTGGGGCGTGCTGTTCTTCGCGCTGGGCTTCGTACCGGTGATCGGCCAGACCGTGATCCCGGTGCTCGCCTTCTGCGTCACGGGCTTCTTCCTCACTGAAGAGCTCACCTCCATTGCTTTGCTGCGGCGCGGGGTGCTGGTCAAGGAGCGGCGCCGGCTGCTGCGGGGCCGCCGCATGTTCACCCTCGGCTTCGGTGTCCCGCTGGCCCTGGCCTTCCTGCTGCCGCTGGTGGCGGTGTTCCTGATGCCGGGGGCGGTGGCGGGGGCGACGCTGTTCGTACGGGATCTGATGGGGGAGGAGGCGCGGGCGGATGACGACGACGATGCGGACGGGGACGACGACCGTTCGCAGCCGGGCCAGCCTGCGGCGCCTTACTCCGGGGCGCAGCCGTAGGGGCGTAGCGGCTACGGGGTGAAGCGAACTGTCACATTCGCCCAGCCGTCCGGGCTCGAGTACTGCCATTCGCCGACTTCATCAGCCGACAGCATCGCCTCGGAGTACAGGGCTGCGACGAGGAGTTTCCAGGGCTCGTCTCGCTCGGCGGTTTCCTCGTGGGCCTGGTCCCGTAGCGATGTGGAGGCCGCTTTGAAGATGGCGGTGCGGATATCGAAATACCGTGCGTGGTCGGCTTTTCCTGTGGTGACGCCGGATGTGCTGATGAACGTCCATACGGCGTGCCAGGGGCCGTCTGCCATGGGGGCTCACTCCGGCGAAGTGCTGCCTCGTTGGCGCTGGGCGTGAAGCTTGGCGATGGCGCGTAGCTGCCGCCGCTCGTACGCGGTGGCCGGTCGCACCGAGGCACAGTGCGATCGCCATTCGAGGCCGGTGGGGCGGGTGAGGCAGACCATCGGGCCGTCGAAGTCGGCGATGGTCGCGGGCATGTCGTAGTGCCGGTCGTAGACCACCATGCCGACCGCGAGACTGGGCAGCACCTTGGTCCAGTGCGCGCCGCTCACTTCGACCCCCGCGCCAGGTGCTGAGCGATCTGTTCCCCCAGGGCCACCGACCGCTGCCGCAGTTCCTCCAGGGTCGGCCGGTCGCTGCTGCCCTGCTGCCCCTGGTGTTCGTGCTGTTCGTCGGCCTGTCCTGGCGGGTTCGTGGTTTCGCCAGCCATCGGCCGCTCCTCTCCGTAGTGTTTCCGCTACCAAGTGCGTTCAGCGTGGCCTACGGTGGAGACCCGTTCAACGTGTCGGCAAGGAATGGAAGGTAGCGAACGGACCATGAACAAGAACGAGTTGAACCCGGACGCCTCCGCTGAGGCGGCCTACGGGGCGCGTTTACGCAGCCTGCGGGAGGCTCGTGGCTGGACTCAAGGGATCCTTGCCGAACGTACGGAATATTCCAGCGTGCATATTTCGGCCGTCGAAAATGGTCGGAAGCCTCCAACCCTCCGTTTCTCGCGCAGCGTGGACGTGGCGTTCGGTATCGCGGGCACGCCAGAGTCGTTCGAGCGCGAGTACCGCGAGATCAAACACGGCGGTCTGTTGGAGGGCTTCCCGGAGTACGTTGGGTTCGAGGGCCGGGCCGTCGAGATCCGGCTGTTTCAGATCGGGCTGATCCCCGGCCTATTGCAGACCCCTGAGTACGCGCGGACGGTCGCGGATGGTGACGTGCAGCGCGGGGCCATCCCGCCCGAACAAGCTGAGGAGCGCGTGTCCTTCCTCGTGGAGAGGCAAGCCGCGCTGGTGCGTCCCCGGCCCCCCATGGTGCTTGTCGTGATGGATGAGAGCTGTCTTCGTCATGAGGTCGGCCACGCCGCAGTCATGGAGGGTCAGCTACGGCGACTGGTCGAAGTCGCCGCTCTTCCCAACTGGGTACTGCAAGTGTCGCCCTTTGCGATGGGAGCGCGGCGATCGTTCAACCTGCCGGTCAACCTCCTCACTCTGGCCGACCGATCCGTGATGGCGTACACCGAGTCACAGGCACGGGGGCACTTGGAGCGCGAAACCACGGCTGTCGTACCGATGCTGACGGCATACCATCAGTTGCAGGCCGAAGCACTGTCGCAGGCGGAATCCGTGGCCATGATCGAGCAGGTACGAAAGGGCATCTCGTGACGACCGAATCCCCCCGCTGGTTCAAGTCCTCCTACAGCAGCAACGGCGGCGACTGCGTTGAGGTTGCCGCCAACCTCGTCGCCTCGCGCGGCATAGTCCCCGTTCGTGACAGCAAGGAGCCGCACGGCCCGGCGCTCGTCTTCGAGTCGTCCGCCTGGTCGTCGTTCGTCGCCGCCGTCAAGGGCGGGGAATTCCCCGCCGCCTGACCACGAAGCACCGCGAACTCCCTCCTGCCCTGCGCTGGGAAACCGTCGCGCGGGACAGGAGGGACCGACCGTACGTCGGCCTACCCCGCGTCCTCTCCTTCGGTGGGCTGATCGAGCAGGGCGGCCAGCCACTCGACGTCTTGGCGGCGCGAGAAGGCGGTTTCGGGCTGCGCGAGTGAGGCGTGCACGGTTCGGAGCGCGGAGATGTCTTCCGGGGTGAGGGGAGCGCCGAGAGAGCGCAGCCCGTCCACGGCCTCCCTGACCCCATGCAGGCCGCGGCTCTCGGTGTGGTCCGCACGTACGGCGAGCGCCTTCCGGTACGCGGTGGCCGCCTCGCCCTTCTTGCCGCAGCGTTCCAGGAAGCCGCCGATCTGCGTGAATTCGAATTCGCCCGTGGCCACAGCCGACCACCGCCGGAGCAGATCCCCCAGAGCCTCCCGCTCGCCGTGCCGCTCCAGCATCCGGGCCAATTCCGTCGAGTCCTGGATGGGCAGGCGGGGGGAAGCGGCTGCTTCGAGCAGCAGGGCCCGTCCCTCCTCGGGGCGGAGAGCGGACAGCAGCCGCAGGGGCCCTGTGAGGGCCGCCATCTCCCAGGTGCCGGGATCGTCCATGCACGCGCGCACCAGGGCCAGCGCGAGCCGGCCGGCCTCGCTTTCCACCCCCGCGCCGGCGAGGAGCTGGGCGATCTCCAGTCCCGTACCCCCCGATACCGGTCGTTGGGACAGCGCGATGAGCGTGTCGACCGCCGCCGCATGGGACTCTCCGCCGAGCAGCTCCTGGACCGCGCGCAGAGCCGTTGAGACGGCGGTGTCGGGGTGGTTGGCGATGGCCAGCAGCGCCTGCAGACCCCGCGGGTCGCCAGCCTTCATGAGGTACGTGGCGATATCCACCGCCTCGGCCAACGGCACGGGATGGGCGAGGCGCGCCTCCACCGCGTTCCGTAGCTCGTCGACATAACCCTCGCTGTACAGCGTGTGGGCGACCTCGGCCCAGTGGGGCCCGTACAGCGGGGGTGACGTGCCGTCCACTCGGGGAGCGGAGCACAGTGCGGCGAGGGCCGGCTCCGGAACGCCCGTTCGCACCAGCACGGTGTACGGGGTGGCGTCGTTCAATTCGTCGGACGGGAGAGGGGCATCGAGGATCCGCCGCGCGACAGCCGCCGCCTCCTCATCCCGTCCGGCGGACAAGTACGCTTCGGCAGCGGCACACAGGGCCTGGACGATGTTACTGAGCCAGTACTCCCGCTCGCCCCTCCGCAAGGGGCTGATATCGGGCGGCGGGTCCTCGACCATGGCGACGAGCGCGTCGGTCATGGAGCCCGCCGTGTCATAGGCACCCGCCTCGATCAGCAGCCGCATGTCGTGCTCGTCGGGTAGCCGGTCACCGTCGGGGGGCAGGTCCAGCAGGCGCAGCAGCGACACCGTGTCGCCCAGTGCGACGGCGCAGTTGCCGAGGAGGAAACGCCCCAGGTCGTCGTCGGCCGACAGTGACACCTCGGTGAGCACGCGTCGCACGGGCCCGTGGATCCGGCTGCCCAGGGCCAGCAGGTAGTACGCCGCGGCGATCCGTCCTTCACCGACCGGACCGCTCGAGACGCTGTCGGAGTTCGGCGACGTGTAAGTCGCGTACTCGACCTGCCGCGACTCCAGAAGACGCTCCGCCTTCGCCAGTGCGGCCTCGAAACCGAAGATGCGCCCGAGCGCGACGACGGCACCTGAGCGCGCGGTGATGCTGAGCCGATCGTTGTCGGCCATGGTCACCAGGGCCTGGTATGCCGCGTCGCGCGCGGGCTGGGCGGCGATCAGAGCGCAGAACTCCTGTGCGTGCCAGGCGGAGCCGGCCCTCTCCAGCAGCCGGTCCAGCACCGAGGCAGTGAGGGCATCGGACACCCGCACCCCCTCCGCCAGCAGCCGACCGGCCAGCGCCGCGTGGTCGTCCGGAACGCTGCTGTCCCCGTCCATGACGATGCTGGCCCCCCGGTGCTTGCCGAAGAGGTCGTAGTCGTCACTGCTCCGCAGCAGCCACCCCACCAACCCCTCCGCATCGGCCCCCGCCCGTCCCGCCCAGCAGGCAATGGCCAGCACCCCGAAGTCCCGCCGCTCCCCCCGCAACGCACCCCGGACCAGCCCGTCACGCAGCGGCTCCGCCCCCGGCCAGCCGGTGGGCAGCCGGCTCGCCGTGTCGTGCGCGGCCAAGTACTCCGCGAAGCTGCGGTGAGCCCAGTGCAACTCGCCCGAGCCCCGCTCGTACAACAACAACCCGGCGCCGCTCAGCAGACCGGTGACCACCTCGCGCCACCCGTGCAGGAAGTCCGTGGCCTCGGGAGCGTGCTCCGCGAGCCATCGCAGCGCCTCCTCCAGTACGGGTGCGTCGGCGTCCAGCGTGCCGTGGGCGAGCGCCGTGAGCAGGACGACGCGGGAGCCGTACAGCCACTCCGCGAGTCGCTGTGAGCCACCCGCCCGCACCACGGCACGCAGCAGCCCGGCCCGCCGTTCTTCCTCCCCTGGACGACCGCTGAGCAGATAGCGGACGCACTCCTGGTACAGGCCGGGGCGCCCGGTCGGAAGCCTGGCCTCCGGGGCGCGGCGGAAGATGGACAGGGTGATCGCCGCGGCCAGGGGCGTACGGACCAGTTGCCGTAGCCCGCTGCGCTCGACCTCCCGCAGGAAGCCCTCGGCCCGTTCAGGGTCCCCGTCCAGCCAGCGGCGGGCCAGTTCGCGCAGCTGGGACTCGTCGAAGGGGGCGAGGGCGTACGGTGCGAGGCCCGCGTCCCGTAGCGGGGCCAGCTCGTGCGGGGGCAGGAAGCGGGTCGTGACGACCCAGCGGTACGGGCCGGACGTGCGGGCCGCGTTGGTCGCGACGATGTCGATCACGCGCCGCCGCGCCGCCGTGTCCACGATCTCGTCCAGGCCGTCGACCAGGAGCAGCCAGCCCGTGTCGCCCGACGAGCCTCCTGACTCGAAGAGATCGCGGGGGAGTTCGGCGCTCAGATGGCCTCCGAGCCGCCGCTGCACCGACTCGCGTAGCAGGGCGGGCAGCGGGGCGCCGCCGGTCAGGTCGACGGCGGGGATGCGTACGGCGTGCTCCCTGGCCCCGGCCCTGGCCCCGCGCGTCTCCGCGCCGCCCCGCGCCACCCGTTGCGTGAACGTGGACTTGCCCGCGCCCGCCTCGCCCTCGATCAGCACATGCCGGTGCCGGTTCAGGATCTCTTCGGCGGGGATGGGCTCGGGAGCGGCTGCCTCGGTGTGTTCCACCACCCGCTGGTGGACATAGACGCGTTCCAGACCAGGAGCGTTGGCATCCAGGAAACGGTAGGGCTGGACGTCGGAGTCCGTGCGCTCGGCGCTCAGCAGGGCCCGTAGCGACTCCTCCCGCCGCGCTGCGCGCCCGGCGGGCACGCGGACCTCTCGAAGACCCTCCCGCCGTGCGGGAAAGCCGGTGAACAGGGCGAGTTGGGCCGCCTCCGTCTCGCTCAGCGCGTCGTGCCAGCGGTCCACACGTGAGGCCGTGAGCCGCCCCAGGCCCTCGGACGCATGGTGCTCGATGACGACGCCGATGAGATGGCCCTCGCTCCACACGGCCGCGCCCGACATCGCCTGCCAGGGGGATACCTCGGGGTCGGGGTCCGGGGCAGGGGCGTCGACCCGGATGGACAGGGTCTTCTGGCGGGTGTTGGACCAGGGGGAGATGGCCCCCTGCTGATGGTGGGCGTCTCGGAAACGCGAGCGCGAGCCGGGCGCGTCCTCGCGGAGTTTGAAGCGCGGGAAACCCATCATCGAGCAGGGGAGTTCGCCGTCGGCGTCCACCACCCGGCCGAAGGTGACCGGGGTGACGGGCGACAGGTCGGGAGCATCCACCAAGGACACGACCGCCACGTCGATCTCCGGGGCCGCGAACACGACAACGCCGTCCGCGCTCCAGGCCCCGGGCTGGTCGGCCCTGAAGCGCAGGCGCACGGCGGTGGCCTCATGCACCACATGCGCGGCGGTCAGCACCGTACGGCCGGTGACCAGGTACCCCGATCCGCGCTCACCCGGCCGCCCGTCACCGCGCTTGACGATGATCTCCGCGACCCGGTCAGGGTCCAGACCCGGCATGCGATCTCCCTCCCGCCCCGCACTCTAAGGCCATCGTGCGGGGTGGGAGGGAGAGAAGGACGTGCTCAGCGCGTCGAGAACGAGTGCACCGTCGTCGACCGGTACGTCTGCCCCGGCCGCAGCACCGTGGACGGGAAGCCGGGCTGGTTGGGCGAGTCGGGGAAGTGCTGGGTCTCCAGGCAGAAGCCGTCGCCCTGCCGGTAGACCTGCCCCGATGTGCCCGCCAGCGTGCCGTCCAGGAAGTTGCCGGTGTAGAACTGCACACCCGGCTCGGTGGTCGCGATCCGCATCACACGGCCCGACTCCGGCTCGCTGACCGTCACGATGTGCTCGGGACGGCTCGTGATGCCCTTGTCCAGCACGAAGTTGTGATCGATCCCCTGCCCGTAGAGCACCTGCTGGTGCGCCTCGCGGATGTCCCGGCCGACCGCCTTCGAACGACGGAAGTCGAAGGGCGTGCCGGCGACCTTCGCCAGCTCGCCGGTCGGGATGAGGGTCTTGTTGACGGGGGTGTAGCGGGAGGCGGCGATCTGGAGCCGGTGGTCGTAGATGGAGCCGGTGCCCTCGCCTCCCAGGTTGTAGTAGGTGTGGTTGGTGAGGTTGACGACCGTGGGCTTGTCGGTCGTGGCCTCGTAGTCGATGTGCCAGTCGCCCGTCGGCGTGAGGGTGTAGTCGACGCGTACGGTCAGCTTCCCGGGGTAGCCCATCTCGCCGTCGGGGCTGACCCGGCGCAGGGTCAGGCCGACGTTGCTGCCGTCCTCGAACGGCTCGATGGACCACACTCGCTTGTCGAAGCCCTTGTCCCCGCCGTGGAGGCTGTTGGGGCCGTCGTTGACGGGGAGTTGGTAGGCGTGGCCGTCAAGAGTGAACTTGCCGTTCGCGATGCGGTTGCCGTAGCGGCCGATCAGGGCGCCGAAGTACGGGCTGCCGGCCACGTACGAGTCCAGGTCGGCGAAGCCCAGCGACACATTGCCTAGCCGGCCGTGGCGGTCGGGGATCTCCAGGGACTGGACGATGCCGCCGTAGGTGAGTACGGAGAGCCGGGTGCGGCCGTTCTCGATCGTCCAGCGGTCGACCTTGGTGCCGTCAGCCAGCGTTCCGAAGTGTTCCTTCACCGCGCGTCCGCCGCCCTTCGCGTCCTTAGCGTCCTTCGCGTAAGCCGTGCCCGTCCCCGTTCCGACGGCCGTGGCTGCCAGCCCGGCGGCCGCTGCCGCCGTCATCAGTGTGCGTCTGCTCGTGGTCATGTGCGGCTCCATCAGTAGTGGTGGGAGACGGACTTACGAACCGACCCTGCGCTTGTTCCAGATGTCGAAGCCCACCGCGGCGAGCAGCACCAGGCCCTTGATCACCTGCTGGTACTCGGTCCCGATGCCCACCAGCGACATGCCGTTGTTGAGCACACCGAGCACCAGACCACCGATGATCGCGCCCAGTACGGTGCCGACGCCGCCGCTGGCCGAGGCGCCGCCGATGAACGCGGCGGCGATGGCCTCCAGCTCGAAGTTGAGCCCCGCGCTCGGGGTGGCGGAGCCCAGTCGGGCGGTGAAGACCAGGCCGGCGAGAGCGGCCAGCAGGCCCATGTTGACGAAGACCATGAAGGTGACGCGCTTGTCGCGGACACCCGACAGCTTGGCCGCGGGCTGGTTGCCGCCCAGGGCGTACACATGCCGTCCGACCACGGTGTTGCGCATCACGAAGCTGAAGATCACCAGGAGGCCCGCGAGGATCAGCAGGCCCACCGGCGCGCCGTGCCAACTGGCGAGGGTCATGGCGAAGGCCATCACCGCGGCCACGATCGCGGCGCACTTGACGTAGAACAGGCTCAGCGGCATCACGTCCAGCTCATAGGCCGCACGCTGCTGCCGGCTGCGCCACTCCTGCCAGACGGCCGCCGCGCACACCGCGAGGCCGATGACCATGGTGGGGTTGTGGTACTGCGTGTACGGGCCCATCTCCGGGATGAAGCCGATGCTCATCTTCCGGAAGCCCTCCGGGAAGGGCGACAGGGACTGCCCGTCCAGCAGGATCTGGGTGCCGCCACGGAAGACCAGCATGCCGGCCAGGGTGACGATGAAGGACGGGATCCCGACGTACGCGATCCAGAAGCCCTGCCACGCTCCGGCCACCGCGCCGACCAGCAGACAGAGGATGACCGCGAGTGGCCACGGCACATCGTGGTTGACCATCAGCACGCCCGCGAAGGCGCCGACGAACGCGACCAGCGATCCGACCGACAGATCGATATGACCCGCGATGATCACGATCATCATGCCGATCGCGAGGATCAGGATGTAGCCGTTCTGCTGCACCAGGTTGGTGACGTTGAGCGGCCGCAGCAGGATGTCGTCGGACCATATCTGGAAGATGACGATGATCAGCGCGAGCGCCACCAGCATCCCGTACTGGCGCACATTGCCCCGCAGGCTCTGCACCAGCAGCGCCCCGATGTTCGGGGAACCGCCCTCCGGTGGTGGGGCCGGGCTCTTGATGTCCTGGGTCGCCGTGCTCATCCTTCGTCTCCTCTGTCCCTGGTCATGTGGCGCATCAGAACCTCCTGAGTCGCCTCGGCACGCGGGACCTCCCCGGTCAGCCGCCCAGCCGCCATCGTGTAAATCCGGTCGCACATCCCCAGCAACTCGCCCAGCTCCGAGGAGATGAAGACGACGGCCTTGCCCTGGGCCGCCAGGTCGTTGATGACCGTGTAGATCTCGTACTTGGCCCCGACGTCGATGCCACGGGTGGGCTCGTCGAGGATCAGCACTTCAGGACCCACATGGATCCACTTGCTCAGCACGACCTTCTGCTGATTGCCGCCGCTGAGCTTGCCCACCTGCTCGAAGACCGTGGGGGCCTTGATGTTCATCGTCTTGCGGAACCGCTCGGCCACCCGCGACTCCTCGTGCTCGTTGACCACGCCGCGGCGCGCCACCTTGGCCAGCGAGGAGAGCGAGATGTTCCGGCTGATGGTGTCCTCGAGGTTGAGCCCGTAGTGCTTGCGGTCCTCGGTGACATAGGCGATGCCGTGCTCGATCGCCTCCGGGACGGTGCGGGTACGGATCTCCTTGCCGTCGCGGTAGACCCGGCCGCCGGTGTACCGGCCGTAGGCGCGCCCGAAGACGCTCATCGCCAGCTCCGTGCGGCCCGCGCCCATGAGGCCGGCGATGCCCACGATCTCGCCTCGCCGGACGTTCAGCGACACGCCGTCCACGACGTTGCGCTGCTGGTCGATGGGGTGGCGTACGGTCCAGTCCTCGATGGCCATGGCCACCTCGGAGGCGTCGTCACCCTCGTACGGGGTGCGCTCGGGGAAGCGGTGGTCGAGATCCCGGCCGACCATCCCGCGGATGATGCGCTCCTCGGACACCTGCGGCTGTGACTCCGGAGTCTCGCGGACGACCATGGTCTCGATGGTCTGGCCGTCGCGCAGGATGGTGACGGAGTCGGCGACCCTGCGGATCTCGTTCAGCTTGTGCGAGATGATGATGCAGGAGATGCCCTGGGCCTTGAACTCCAGCAGCAGGTCGAGGAGTTTACCGCTGTCCTCGTCGTTGAGCGCCGCGGTCGGCTCGTCCAGGATCAGCAGCTTCACCTCCTTGGAGAGCGCCTTGGCGATCTCCACGAGCTGCTGCTTGCCCACCCCGATATCGGCGACCCGCGTCTGCGGGGACTCGGTCAGCCCGACCCGCTTGAGCAGCGCCTTGGCGTGCTTGAGGGTCTCGTTCCAGCTGATCAGGCCGCCCTTGGCGTGTTCGTTGCCCAGGAAGATGTTCTCGGCGATGGACAGGTACGGGATCAGGGCCAGTTCCTGGTGGATGATGACGATGCCGCGCTGCTCGCTGGCCTTGATGTCCTTGAACGCGCACACCTCCCCCTGGAACTGGATCTCCCCGTCGTAGCTGCCATGCGCGTAGACCCCGCTGAGCACCTTCATCAGGGTCGACTTCCCGGCGCCGTTCTCCCCGCAGATGGCGTGGATCTCGCCCTCGCGGATGCGGAGGTTGACGTCGGACAGCGCCTTGACCCCGGGGAAGGTCTTGGTGATGGAGCGCATTTCGAGAATGTGGTTCATGTTCCCGGCCTCCATCCCTACTTCAGCTGGCCGGCGGTGTAGTAGCCCTCTTTCACAAGGAGCTGGGTGTTGGACTTGTCGATGCTGACCGGGTTGAGCAGATAGGCCGGCACGACCTTCTTGCCGTTGTTGTACGACTTGGTGTCGTTGACCTGGGGCTTGCCGCCGTTCAGCTTCGCGGTGGCCATCTGGACGGTGGCCTTGGCGAGCTTGCGGGTGTCCTTGTAGACGGTCTGGGTCTGCTCGCCGCGGATGATGGACTTGATGGAGGGGAGCTCGGCGTCCTGGCCGGACACGAACGGGTAGGGCTTGGACTTCGTGCCGTAGCCGACGCCCTGCAGCGCGGACAGGATGCCCATGGACATGCCGTCGTACGGCGAGAGCACGGCGTTGACGTCAGCGTTGCTGTACGCCTTGTTGAGCAGGTTCTCCATGCGGTCCTGGGCGTCTTTGCCGCTCCACTTCGCCGTGTACAGCTGGTTGAGCTTGGTCTGGCCGCTGCGGACGACGAGCCGCCCGTCGGCGAGGTACGGCTTGAGCACGCTCATCGCGCCGTTGAAGAAGTACCGGGTGTTGTTGTCGTCCGACGAACCGGCGAACAGCTCGATGTTGAACGGGCCCTTCTTGCCCTCGGTCAGTCCGAGCTTTTTGACGAGGTACGAGGCCTGGAGCACGCCGACCTTGAAGTTGTCGAAGGTCGCGTAGTAGTCGACGTACTTCGAACCCAGGATCAGCCGGTCGTAGGAGATCACCGGTATGTTCGCGTCGTGGGCGCTCTGGAGCACATCGGTCAGCGCGGTTCCGTCGATGGGCGCGATCACCAGCAGCTTGTACTGCTTGGTGACCATGTTCTCCAGCTGCGCCACCTGGGTGCGGACGTCGTCCTCGCCGTACTGGAGGTCCGTCTTGTAGCCCGCGGCCTGGAACTGCTTGACCATGTTCTTGCCGTCGGCGATCCACCGCTCGGAGGTCTTGACCGGCATCGCGATGCCGATCGTGTTGCTGTTGCCGCCCTTGTAGCGGCTGCCGCCGACCGCCTCCTGACCGCAGGCGGTGGCGGTGAGCGAGAGCGTGAGCAGGGCGGCGAGTGCCGCCAAGGCTCGTACCGCTCTGGCCTTACGCATCATCATCGGGTCGTCCTTCCCTTGTGCGTCCGTGGCTCAGGATTCTTGGGGCGCGGGCTGTGACTGCGCCGACTGTGCCGTGGCGAAGCGCCGCAGCGGCCCGGGTAGCCGGGAGCCCAGCGGGGACATCCCGCCGTCCGCGCCCAGCCGGGCGAGCATGTCGAGCACGAGCCGGCCTCGGCGTACCCGCTCACGGGCGCTGTTCAGTGCGACATCGCGCAGCTGAGCGCCGTACGGGTAGATGCCGGGGGACTTGCTGAGCCCGAACTTCAGGTAGATGGGGGCGCCGCGGCGGATCAGCTCGGCGGCGTCGTAGATGCGGACAAAGCCGCCCAGGTCATCGGGGGCCTCCACATAGAAGTCCATCGGCGCGCCGGAGACCCGGCGGATCTCGGTCAGGTGCTCCAGCGTAAGGTCCGACGGAATGTTGATGGAGTCGGCGCCCAGCTGCTCGTAGACCGCGAACGAGGCCGGGTTGACCGGGCCGACCAGTGCGGACAGCTTGAAGGTGGTGTCGGCCGGCAGCTCGCCGCGCTCGCGCAGCTGGTGCAGCAGCCACAGCACGCCCTCGTCCGCGACCAGCAGACACTTGACGCCCAGCGAGGCGGCGCGCAGCGCGTCCTCGACACAGCCCGCGACCGCGTCATGGCCGCGGGCGCGCAAGCCCCCGCCGCGGGAGTCGGTGCGGGTGGCGGCGCCGATGTCCCAGGTGCCGCGCGGGCCGGTGAACAGGCACAGCTCGGCGTTGCGCTCGGCGCAGGACTCCACCATCTCGGTGATCTCGGAGTCGGTGAGCATCCACACGCCGCTGCCCTGGCTGATCCGGTGGATCGGCACATCGAGGCGGCCGGCCTCCTTGAACACGGTGGCCAGCGCCTCGGGCCCCTCCACGGAGGGGACCTCGGTGCGCCAGCTGCCGCCGTCCGGGAAGGAGTGCGGGGAGGCGTCGGCGGGGTCGGCGGCGGGTGCGGAGTGGCCGAGCGACGCGAGGGCCGCGTCGGCGGGGCGACGGGGGCCGGAGGTGGTGGCTGAGGCGGCGGTCACGGTGCTCCTTGTGGAGTGATGGCCGGTGTTTCGGTGTCCGGCTGCTGTGCTGCCCGGCACGTCGTCGTCCGGGGTGGGTGGTGCGGGGGGTTCGGGGGGTGGTGCATGGGGTGGTGGGAATGCCTGGTGTCGTCTGACATCTGACCGTTGTCCGACATTTCGAATGACATTCGGGTGATTGGGTACGTGAGGGTAAGTTCGAATCATTGGGTGCACGCCGGTACGGGCCGTGTCAGGGCGGCCCGTACCGACGCGCGACTACGGGAGGCCGCGCGGGCGCAGCAGAACCTTGCCGACCTTGGGGTCGCCGCTGCCGACCAGGTCGATCGCGGTGCCGAAGTCGGTGAGCGGCAGCTCATGGGTGACCAGCGGCAGCAGGGACAGCAGCCCGGCGTCGAAGACCCGCACGGCGTGCGCCCACGCGGCGGGCGGGGCCCCGAAGACCGTCTGCACCTCGAGCTGGCGCACCACCAGATCGGTGGGGTCCAGGCCGTTCGCGCCCGCCGCCGGGAGGCCGGTGAGCACGAGCCGCCCGCCGCGCCGCAGCAGCGCGGCGGAGTCCCGGGCGGCGGAGGCGGAGCCCGCGGTCTCGATAACGATGTCGTACGTCCCGGCCTCGGCCTCGGGCAGCGTGTCCGGGGTGTGGAAGGTCGTCGCGCCGAAGGACAGCGACAGCTCCTCCCGGTCCCGGCGGATGTCGACCACCAGCAGCTCGGCGGGGGAGGTCGCGGCCAGGAACTGCACCGCGATCATGCCGAGGGTGCCGGTGCCGACCACCGCGACCCGCTCACCCGGTCGGGCGTTCGCCTTGAGCGCGGCGGCCGCCACACAGGCGGCGGGCTCCAGCAGCGCCGCGGCGGACAGGTCGGCGTCGTCGGCGAGCGGATGCAGCAGCCGGGCCGGGAGGGTGAGGGTGGTGGCCATCGCGCCCGGCTGGGTGAAGCCCGTCTCCTCGTACCCGGCGGTGCACAGCGTGGTGTCCCCGGCGTGGCAGCGATCGCACACCTGGCAGTTGCGGAACCCCTCGCCGACCACCTTCCGGCCGACCAGCGCGGCCGGCACCCCGGCCCCGACGGCCTCGACCGTGCCCGACCACTCGTGGCCGGGGGTGATCGGGTAGCGGACATACCCCTCGGGCCGGTTCCCCTGGTAGATCTCGCGGTCGCTGCCGCAGATCCCGGAGGCGTGCACCCGCACCCGCGCGTCCCCGGGCCCGGGGACGGCGACGGGGCGGGTCTCCAGCCGGTGGCTGCCCGGCCCGTCGAGTACGAGGGCGTCCTCTCTTACGGGGCCGTCATCTGTCACTGGGGCGCCTTCTCCTGGGGCGTCTTCTGTGCCGCTCACATCTGCTCCGTTCCTGCCCCGCCCCGGCCGGGAGCCGGGTGGGCCCTCCCGCCGGAGGCGCTGTCGTCTCCGCCGGGCGTGTTCTGCCCCCTCGCCGCCGCGGGAATCGCGTTCGTCCACCCCTTTGGAGCGGGTCGAGGGATTTCCCTATGCACTGACCGCGTTTACTCGCTGTCCGTCCCCTTGGGTTCCCGCTTCTCCCAGCCCTCGGCCCACAGGTCGAACCGGGCCTGCTGCTGCGGGAACTCGGCGGCGGCGTCGGTGTCCAGCTCGACGCCGAGACCGGGGGCGTGGGAGAGCTCGAAGTAGCCGTCCACGACCTGCGGGGCGCCCTTGACCACCTTCTTGATCTCCGAGTCGGCGAAGTCGTTGAAGTGCTCGAGGATCTTGAAGTTGGGCGAGGTGAAGCCGACCTGGAGGGAGGCGGCGGTGAGCACGGACCCGCCGACGTTGTGCGGCGCGACGAGCATGTAGTGCGTCTCGGCGGTGGCGGCCAGTTTGCGGGTCTCCCAGATGCCGCCGATGTGGCCGACGTCCGGCTGGATGATGTCCACGGCCTGACTCTCGAAGAGTTCGCGGAACTCGATGCGGTCGTGGATCCGCTCACCGGTGGCGACCGGGATGTCCACCTTGGCCGCGACCTTCTCCAGCGCCTTCAGGTTCTCCGGCGGCACCGGCTCCTCCAGCCAGGCCGGCTTGAAGGGGGCCAGCTCGTTCGCCAGGCGGACGGCGGTGGCGGGGGAGAAGCGGCCGTGCATCTCCAGCATCAGCTCGGCGTCCGGGCCGATCGCGTCCCGCACGGCCTCGATGAGCGAGACCGCGTACAGGGTCTCCTTGTGGTCGAGCTCGAAGTGCCCGGTGCCGAACGGGTCGATCTTCAGCGCCTTGTAACCGCGCTCCATGACCCCCTGGGCGGCCTTGTGGTAGGCCTCCGGCGTCCGCTCGGTCGTGTACCACCCGTTGGCATAGGCCTTGACCTTGTCGGTCACCTTGCCGCCGAGCAGCTGCCAGACGGGCACGCCGAGGGCCTTGCCCTTGATGTCCCAGCAGGCCATCTCGACGCAGGCGATCCCCGACATGACGATCTCGCCCGCACGGCCGTAGTCGCCGTACTTCATCCGTCGTACGAGGTCCTCTACGGCGAAGGGATCGGACCCGGCGATGTGGTTGGCCTCGGCTTCACGGAGATAGCCGAGCAGCGCGTCGGTGTGGCCGAGCATGCGGGTCTCACCGACGCCGGTGATGCCTTCGTCGGTGTGGACCTGCACGTAGGTCAGGTTCCGCCAGGGGGTGCCGACGACATGCGTGCTGATTCCGGTGATGCGCAAGGCGGTCTGCCCTTTCGCGAGTGGTGCGGTGTGTGTTGTTCGATATTTCGTCACACGTTCGAAATCCTGGCGTGACGGTAGTCACCGGGCGTAAGGGGTGTCAATGGCCATACGTCGAATGGTTGTCGAATGATTTTCACGTTTGTGTCGGGGCCCGCGCGGGGCGACGGCAGCTTCGTTGTCGAACAGATACAGGGGCGGGTCCCTGGGTCCTTCACTCTCCGTGAGGCGTGCCCACGGAGGGCGACCGTGGGCGGCCGCGGGGCGATCAGGGGCTCGTCCAGCCGTGGATCGTGGTCTGGCTGCTGCCTCTCGGCGGAGTGTCCGTGTGGGGGATCGCCCCGGGGGGGGGGGGGCCGCGGGGGGGGGCGCCCCCCCCC